>JAYUGD010001188.1:0-2803 GCA_043767785.1 Zavarzinella sp.
CCTCTGGCTTGCGGAACGTGGCGAACAGGTTGCCCGAGTCGGCGACGATCAACTGGGTGATGTCCTTTTCCGGCAACTCGACCGTGCAAGAAATGCCCGGCCCCTTGGCCCCGCCACCGTCGGCCGAGTCTTTGTCCTTCTTGCCGCCGCGGAGCAACAAGACCGCCACGACGATGCCGACGGCAACCACGCCCAGCACGGGGCCGATGATGAGCAGCGGGTGCAGGCCGCGCTTCTTCGCCGGCCGGTCGTCGTCCGCGTCCTCGTCCCAGCCTTTGCGGCGGCTGGCCTTTTCGTCCTCCTCATCGTCGTCACCGGCGGCCCGACGTTTGGCGCGCGGGCGGTCCTCATCCTCATCCTCGTCTCGCCGTTTGGAGCGTGGGCGGTCGTCTTCGTCGTCTTCGACGATTGTCTTTGGCTTCGCCTTGGCGGGCGCGGGCTTGACGGCCGGCACGGACTTCGACGCCGTCGCGGGCTTGACGGCCGGAGCGCTCTTCGACGCCGGGGCCGTCTTCGCCACGGGCTTCGGTGCCGGCTTTGGGGCGGGGGGGTCGATTTTGAAGATTTCGCCGCAGCTCTTGCACTTGATCCGCTTGCCGCGGAGGTCGTCCGGGAAATCGAATGCCGTCGCGCAAGATGGGCATTTCATCGTGATGGCCATGAGTCTGTCCGCGGTAGAAAGAACGAAAAGAAAAGAGGCAGAATTCGATCATCCTACTCGACAGGACGGCCATCCGTCAGCCGGGTTGTTCCGAAAAATGGCCGCCGCATTAGTCTTTGGCCGGCAGGGACTTGTTGAACGTGGCCGGGTCAAACGGGTCAGGCGGGCCGGCGGGCTTTTTGTCGTCCGCCCCCGCGGGCCGGGCGGCGCCGAAGCCGCCGGACGCGGGGGCGACGGCCGCTTCTTTGTCCAACGCCGGCAGCCGTTTGGGTTCCGGGGTTTCCGGCCGCGGTTCCGGGTCCGTGGTTCCCTCGGGCGCTCGGGCGATCATTGCCCACGCCTCCAACGCGAGGAAGGCGGGGTGGTTCCGCGTCTTCAACGGGGCCTCGGCGGCCGTGCCGTGCGGCGTGACGGCTTTGATGAGCAGCCGGCTTTTCGCCGGGTCGGCCAAGTCGATGTAAGGCAGGGTGATCGCCAAGTTTCGGCTGATGGCCGGCCGGCCGGTTTGCCGCACGAGCTTAAACGCCTTCACGTCGTCCCTTGCGTGGCAGTTGGCGCAGGTGTTTTGCAAGATGGCGTGGATCCGTGACGCGAACAGCGGGAACGACGCCGAGTTGTAATCGACCGTCGGCACGTCGGCGACGGCAATCGGCTTCGCGGGAGTTTCTGCTTTGACCGGAACGATTACCGGCGGGGCAGGCTTTTCCGCGGACAAGGTCATCAAAAATTGGCGGGCCGCCGGGAAATCCGGCCGCATGGCGATGGCGGTCTCCGCTTGCCGTTTGGCCTCATCGGCGAGGCCGTGCAGGTGACACCACTTGGCGAGGCGCAAGCGCTCGTCGGCGTCCCGCAGATTGGCCTTCGCGGCGACGACGCGAAATGCGGCCGGGCGATCCGCGACGACGGCCAACACCCGCTTGGGCGGCAGGACGATTTCCCCGCCGACGGGTTGCCGGACGCGCCAGCCCTCGTCCACGCGGGCCACGTCGCCTTCGAGAAGGTTTTCGTTGTCCAACACCACGACGCGCGACGGTTCCTGCGCCGACAGCGGGCCGGTGACGGCGAGCAGCGAGAGTAGGCGGATGATGGCTTTCATGGGAGGAAGGCATAACACGCCGGGTGAACCCGTCAAGGCGAACCGACTTCCATAGGCTAATTCACCTACAGGGCGTCCGCTTTTGACGGGAGTAACACGGATGGCCGATGTGACCGCGACCGAGGCCTTGGCCCAACTGGAACACCGGGCCGCCGCCGAACTACACGCGGCCGGCGACGAGGCCGCGCTGCGGGCGTGGAACACCAAGGTCTTCGGCGAGAAGGGGGAGATGAACGCCGCCATGAAACTCCTCCCCACACTCCCCCCCGACCAGCGGAAGGCTTACGGGCAGGAAGCGAATCGCGTCAAGCAGGCGCTGACGGCCGCCTATGACCAAGCCGTCGCCGCCGGCAAAGAAGCCGCGCTGATGGCCAGTCTGTCGGCCAACCCGCTCGACGTGACCTTGCCGGGGCGAAGTGGGGCCGGCGGCGGCCTGCACATCGCCTCGAAGGTGATGCGGGACATTTACGGCATCTTCGCGGACATGGGCTTCCAAGTCTTCCGCAGCCGAGAAGTGGAAGACGACCAGACCAACTTTGAACTGCTGAACATGCCCCCGCACCACCCCGCCCGCGACATGTGGGACACGTTCCACACCAAGACGCCCGGCGTGCTGCTGCGCACGCACACGTCGCCGGGGCAGATTCACGTGATGAAGCAATTCGCCCCGAACCCGGTGCGGGCGGTGTTGCCCGGCATGTGCTACCGCTACGAGGCGATCACGACCCGCAGCGAAATCCAGTTCGAGCAAGTGGAAGGGCTGGTCATCGGCCCGGCCGTGACGATGGCCGACTTAAAGGGGACGATCACGGCATTCGCCCGCCGTCTGTTCGGGCAAGAGCGGCAAATCCGCGTCCGCTCAAGCTATTTCCCGTTCACGGAGCCGAGTATCGAGGTGGACATCGACTGGCCGAAGGAGGACCCGAACGCGGATCGCCTGACGAAGGGCACCGGCTGGCTGGAGATCATGGGGGCCGGGATGGTCCATCCGACGGTCCTGCGCAACGGCGGCTACGACCCGGAACAAGTGAGCGGGTTCGCCTTCG
>JAYUGD010001189.1:0-2803 GCA_043767785.1 Zavarzinella sp.
GTCGTCGACAGGGGATCGGAAGTGGTCGCGCAACGGCATGGGGAAGCCTCCTCTGCATCACTTTATCAAACGGCTAAGATTTCTGATACGCTTGAGGAGGGAGTATTGAGTCGCCGGGGAGGGCCGCACATGCCGATTCACGATTGGAGCCGCGTGGACGCGGGGATCTTCCACCACTTTCATCTGGGTTGGATCGACCAGATCGCCCGCGCACTGAACAAGAGCCTGCCGCCGGACCATTATGCCCTTGCCGAGCAGATTGCCGGGGGGTTCGGGCCGGATGTCCTGACACTTCAGCGGCAAGATGACGGCGGTAATTCCGGAGACATGCGGGGTGGAGTGGCGTTGGAAATTCGCCAGCCCAAGGTGCGGGTGCGGCAACTCGGTCAAGAGGATGTCTACGCCCGAAAGGCGAAGAGCGTCGTCATTCGCCACACGAGCACCCACAAAGTCATCGCCGTCGTGGAGGTTGTGTCGCCGGGGAACAAGAGCAGTCGGCACGGCATTAGGTCAATTGTCGACAAATCCGTTTCACTCATCCGTGGAACGATTCACCTGTTGATTCTCGACCTGTTCGCGCCCGGACCGCGCGACCCCAACGGCCTTCACGGCTTGGTATGGGAGCGTTTCGCGGACGACGATTATACTCAGCCGGCTGACTTGCCGCTGACGCTTGCCGCCTATCGGTCTGACCGGCCGCCGGAGGCCTTCGTGGAGCCGACAGCCGTCGGTCTGCCGCTCATCGAGATGCCCGTCTTCCTGACGCCGGCAGACTGGATTCCCCTCGTCTTGGAACCGACCTACGAGGCCGCTTGGGAATCCGTCCCGCAGTATTGGCGGGAGCAAATCACATCCGCTCCACGCACTTGATGCCCAAGAGGTCGAGCGTCAACTGAATGGTGCGGGCGGTCAGATCGACCAACAGCAGCCGGCTGTCCCGCAACTCGGGTGTCTCGGCCTTTAGCACCGGGCATTGCTCGTTGAAGGAACTGAAACTCTTGGCCACGTCCCACAAGTACGCGGTCAGGTGGTGCGGCATGTACTCGGCGGCGGCGGTTTCGAGGGCGTTCGGCAACCGAAGGAGTTGCAGGGCCAACGCCCGCTCCGTCGGCTGGCGGAGGATGACCTTGGGCGGGTTCATGCGGAACCGCTCGACGGCTTCGCCGCCCTTGCGAAAAATGCCGCGGCAGCGGGCGAAGGCGTACTGCATGTAGGTGGCGGTGTTGCCGTCGGTCGCCAGCATTTTGTCGGGGTCATAGGTGTAGTTGCTCGTCCGGTTCTGGCTCAGGTCCGCGTACTTCACAGCCCCGATGCCGACGGTCTCGGAGACGCGCGTCACCTCGGCCTCGTCCAAGTCCGGCACGTCGTGCCCTTGTTCCTTGCGGGACTGGTAGTTCTCCCAATACTTCTTGCGGGCGACGGCCAGTGATTCCGTGAGCAAATCGTTCAGCGGCGTCGGGTCGCCTTCGCGCGTCTTGAGCGGCTTGCCGTCTTTGCCGAGGATGCTGCCGAAGCTCAGGTGTTCGAGGCGAATCTGGTCGTAGCCCCATCGCTTCGCTTGGGCGAACAGCGTCTTGAAGTGCAGGCTTTGCCGAAAGTCCACGACGTAGAGCAGCACGTCCCCGCGGAACTTTTCCACCCGGTGCTTGACCGTTGCCAAGTCCGTGGTCGTGTACGTGAACGCCCCGTCCCGCTTGCGGATCAGCGCGGGGGGTTCTTCCTTCTCCAGTTCTTCCTTCGTTTGCGGGATGTTTCCTTTCGCGTTGGGAACGACGACCGCCCCCTGACTTTCCTTGGCTATTCCCTTGGCCAGCAGGTCGGCCACCACGTCCGTGAGAATGAGGTTGTAGGAACTTTCCCCGAGTTCGTGATCGAACGTCAGAATGCCCAGCATCCGATACGTCTCGTGAATCTCTTCCATGCACGCCGGCATGAACTCGTGCCAGAGTCGGACGTTCTCCGCGTCGCCGGAGTGCAGTTTGGCCGTCTCTTGCCGGCACTGTTCGGCGACGGGGTTCGTTGCGGCTTCCTCGTCTTCGCCGCCGGTCTCCTTGATGAGCTTCCGCACGGCCTTGTACAGGCGGGCCAGTTCACGTACGGGGTCTTTGGCGTAGGCCTCCCGGTCGAGGAGGTTCTTATAGCCGTACAGCAAGATACCGAATTGCGTGCCCCAGTCGCCGAGGTGGTTGTCGCTGATGACGGGGTGGCCGAGGAAGCGCAGCAGGCGCGTGATCGAGTCCCCGATGATCGTGCTGCGCAGGTGGCCGACGTGCAGCGGCTTGGCGACGTTCGGGCCGGAATAGTCGATCACGAACCGCTTCGGGTCCGCCACCGTGGGGACGCCTAGCCGGTCGTCCGCGGCGGCTTTTTGAAGTTGCTCCGCGAGCCAGTCGGTCTTCAGTTTGATGTTGATGAACCCCGGCCCGGCGACCGTCGCAGTCTCGACCATCGGGTTGGCGGGCAGGGCGGCGATGATGGCGTTCGCCACCTCGGGGGGCTTCTTGCCCATCGCCTTCGAGAGGGCCATCGCCATGTTCGCTTGGTAGTCGCCGTGGTCCGCGTTGGCGGCCGGCTTCACCATCGCCACGTAGTCGTCCAACTTCGCGGAGTCGGCGGGCAAGGCGGCGATGGCGGGCCGGAAGAGGGAGCGGACTTCGTCGAGCAGGTTCATGGCGTGAAATCTTACGTTGAGCGAAAAGAAGAAAAGAAGACTCACCACAAAGGCACAGAGGATGCACAAAGTTTCACAGAGAAGACCGGAGAAGTTTCTCTTCTGTCTTCTTTGTGAGTCTTTGTGTGACCT
>JAYUGD010001190.1:0-2795 GCA_043767785.1 Zavarzinella sp.
CGCGGAGGTCGTCGTCCGCAAAAAGTCGGTGGACACAGTCATGAGCAGGTCGAGGAGTTCCGGTTGCCGTGAGATCATCGCCTGTAGGCAGCCGTTCAGCCAGACCGCCGCGTTCGCGGAACCCAAGGAAACTGGCTCCGTGAATGTCACCGGCGGGCCGTTGGCCAAGGGCACATAATTGGGCGGATCGTCAATGCGAGTGAACACTAAGACCGCCGTGTTCGCTTGGGCAGCCAGAATTACTCCACGAGCTGTCTCGATCGAGGCAGGTGCGACAACGCCTCCGTGCCGGTACAAGAGACCTGCCACAGAAGCCAAGAGGGTTAGACTGCGAGACTTCTTCCTTGCACTTTCAATGTATGTGTCAACCTCGCCAATTTCGCCTTGGTACACTTCTTGGGCAAGTTGGTGGTTGATCGTGTGCCGCGGGATGGTCATTGGCCTTGCCTCCTCAAGACAACTTAAAATTAGTGACTGTGAACCATCGCTGCTTCAGACCGTTCTTTTTCGTAGCCACTTCCATGTAAGTCAGTTTCTTATTGTTCAAAGCCATACGAAGGTCTTTTGCGACTGATGCTTGTCGCCCGCCCGACGCTGCCATAACGTCGATAATATTTTCCAAATACGGCTGACGGCCTTGTTGAACGTGGATGGGCGCGGCTTTCGTGCCGGCGTTTCGAGACCGCCGCCGCGCCCCGAGCCCCTTGGCCTCGACCACGATGAACTGTTCTCCTTCTTGGTACACATAGTCGAATGTTCCGTTCCCGTTGGGCGTAGTGTCTTGATATTTTTTAGTGGCCGCCTTGCGGTTAGCAGTCATGTACTGCTGGGCTCCAACCTCTCCGACCTCCCGGCCGGCCGGCTGACCGTCGCCTGCGGCCCGAGCGGCTGGCCCTTGCCGACCATGATCGGCTTTTCGGAGAGCTTGTACGGGTTCGGGATGACCAGCCGTTCCTTGGTCGTCTGCCGCAGGACACGGAAGCCGACGTGAGACCAGACTGTCGTGGCTTCGCTCTCGTGCCAGACGGCGACGCCCGTCGGCAACGGCTCGACGAATCCGCGGCCGCGCAAGACGCGCCCGCCCGCGACGGGGTCGACGGCGGTCGTCATCCGCTCCCGGCCGGAGCGGAGGCATTGTTCCCACACGTTGCCGATCACGTCGTACAGGCCGAAGGCGTTGGGTTTCTTCATTCCCACCGACTGAGCGGCTTGGGGGCCTGGGGGCAAGGTCGCGCTCAGCCACGCATGCGGCGCGACTTCTTCCTTCGAATTGCCGAACACCCACGGCCCCGCCCCGCCGGCCCGCGCCGCGTGTTCCCACTCCGCTTCCGTCGGAAGGCGGTAGGTCACGCCCGGTTCTTGCTTGGTCAGCCAATCGCAGAACGCCTGGCCGTCCGCGAGGCTGACCAGCGCCACGGGGAGGTCCGGCTTGACGGCGTAACCGGGATTCTTCCAAGTCTGGCCGAGCGGAATGGCCAAGCGCCGCTCGACTTCCGTCTGATATCCCGTGGCCTCAACGAATTGCTTAAACTGGCCGACGGTGACTTCGGTGCGCCCGAGAAAATACGGACTCGTGATGCGGATGCCGGCGCTCGGCCCGCCGTCCGAAGAGTCTTGCGACAGCGGGAAGTTCGTCTCGAACTCCCCCGGCGGGATCAGCCGGAACTTCATGCCGGTCTTGCTCTCGACCTCGGGCTTCTCCTTGAGGTAATCGGCCCACGCCTGTTGATGCTTCTTGGCGTCCTCGGCCGTGAACGGCACGACGGCCGGCGGCGGGGCGCCCTTGGGCAGCGCCCACGGGGCGACGCTGGAAGAACCGTCGAACTTGCCGGGCCAGTTCTCGAGCGCGGGGTAGTCTTTGCCCTCGACTTCGAGGCGGATGTCCGGCCGTTCGGCACGCAGGCGGGCGTGGCCGGCGGGGGTGTGGCGGCGCGTCTCAGGGAAGAAGCCGAAGTGCAATTTGCGCAGCGTCGGGTTGCGGCCCAGGTCGGCCAAGACGCTGTCCGTGACGCCGGTCCCGTCGCCCTCCAGCGAGAGTTCTTCCAAGTCGCGCCAGTCCTTGAAGTCGGCCAGCCCCGCCGGCTCGGCCGCGGCCAGGAAGATTCGCACCGTCCGCACGACGCCGGCCAACGGGCGCATCGTTTCGCCCGGCCGGCCGGCCGTCACGCCGTTGATGTCGAGGCGGTCGAGCGTGCCGGCCTCCGCCGCCGCCGCCGCGTTGGCGGGCGTGACCTGTTCGGCGCGCATGTCGAGCCACCGCAGAAATTTCAACTTGGCCAGCGGGGTGAGATCCCGCAGCCCCGCGCACGGGCGCGTTGACACGCGGCGCTACCGCGGACACGCCGACACGACGGCGGCCAGCCCCGCGTCCGTGCATGCGGGCGGCAGAGCGATCTCCGTCAGATGTGGGCAGCGCGTCAACGCCCCCAGGCCCGCCGCGGTGATCGGGCCGAAATCAATCCGCAGCGTCTCCAGCCCGGGGTTAGCCGCCGCGACGGCCATCCACGGGTCGCCGAGCGGCCCTTCCCGCAGCACAAGGGTCCGCAAGCCGTGCAGGGCGGTTAAGGCGGCCGGGGCGCGGTCGGTCAGGTTGGGGCAATCCCCCACGCCCAACAACTCCAGCCGCGAACACTTCGCCAACAGGGCGATTTGACCGTCCGTCACGTCCGCGTGTTCGAGCCACGCGGTCGTGATGTAAAACGCCCCGGCCGGCAACGAGCCTTGGCGGCCGACGATTTCGCCCGCGTCCTTCCCGTCGGCGTCGCGAAACTTCAGATGCGCGCGGCCCGAGGCCG
>JAYUGD010001191.1:0-2774 GCA_043767785.1 Zavarzinella sp.
AACGGAACCGCCTGACGGCGGTTGGGAACGAGACAGCGATGGACGTGTCGTCCGATGAAAAGGGCGATGTCCTATCGGTTGTCCCCGGTGATCGCCACGCAGAACGGGGCGCAGCCGGTCTCCGGGGCGGCGTTCACGAAGTCGATGGCCTTGATCGCCTTCTTCGGGCTGGGGTTGTCCCACGTCAGCCGGTAGAGCCGGGGGGTGAGGTTGCCTTTGACCTCTCATTTTCCTTGACACCTTCCCGCCGCCGCCCGACAATCAAATCAACCTGGAGGGGGAGTAACTCCCGTGACGTTAACCAAGAAGCAAACGCGCTGGGTGATCGTCGGGGCCGTCGTGCTGGCGGCGCTGGCGGTCCTGAACCCGAGCTATTCCCGCGTCGAGGTCGGCGGGCCGGACGGCTTGCGCGTCGAGAAGGCCAGCTTCGGGCCGGGCCGCGTCGGGGCCGTCACCCGCGTCCACGCGGACGAGAACAAAATTCACATCGACGTGCAGTAACGGCTCATTGCCCGGCGATGCGCCGGGTCATCCACACTTCGCCGGCCAAGACCACGATCACCAGTAGCCAAAGCAACCACCAGAATTCCATCTGCGGCTCGGCGTCCCCGGTGAACGAGATGATCTCGCCCGGGTTCTTCTTTGCTTCCCACGTCGGGATTAGCCGTCGCAGGGCAATCCGGTCGTCGTCGGAGAGGCCCTTCAACTGCGACTCGCCGGGGTCCGGCTGCACCACGAAGTACTGCACCCGCCCGGTGTCCGTCGTCACGCGGTAGACGCCGGTGTCCTTCGTGTCGTCGTAGGTGAAGGGCCACTCGGCGACGGCCACGCGCCGGGCCGGGCCGTCCGGCGGCTGCACGGTGACGGGGCCGGGCCGCTCGCCGTCGCGGGGCCGGAAGACGATCGGCTGGCGCGCCTCCAAGTTCGCGTCCCCGCCGCGGGCGGCCGCGAGGTAATAGACGAGTTCGTGCGTCAGCCGCACGTAGTCGCCGAGGTCGGTCAGGTTGGTGCGCCACGAGTTGTCCAACGGCACGGCTGAAAGGATCACGTCCCCCCGGCCGAACGGCTTTTCCACCAAGAGCGGCTGGCGGTTCGTCAGCACGGCCACGGGCAGGCCGGCGGCGTCGCCGGCCGCCGCCACTTTCCAGTGGCGGGGGAAGTAGGCGCTGCCGGCCAGCGTGCCGGGGTCTTCGCTCTTGAACGAGTCGAGGAACGGGCTTTCCAGACTGGCGGCCGCCACGCGCGGGGCCTTGGCCACGTCGTTGGCGTCCCCCACGGGTTCGATCAACCGGGCCGGCAGCCAGCCGCGGCCGTCGCGGTACAGTTCCCGATTGAAGGAGACGCCGTCCGTCTTCGCTCCAAGCGTCACGAGGACGCCGCCGCCGGCGGTCAGGAATTCCTCGACTGCTTTCGCTTGGTCCGGCCGCAGGGACGGGACGTTGAACAGGATCAACACCCGTGGAACGGTGTTGGCGTCCCGGCCCGCCGGGCGCGTCAACATGTCCGGCGTGAACTCGGCGGGGGAGACCATTTTCAGCAGGAAGCTCGGCGTCGTATCCCGCGGCGGGGCGAGCGCGTCCCGCAAGAAGTCGGCCCCGCCGCCCCGGCCGGCGCCGCCCACCAGCAACAACGGCACCGTCGGCATCACCTCGATGGCGAAGTCCTGCCGGTTGTCGCCCGGCATCGCGTCGTCGTCGATCAGCACGCTGACCAAATGTGACCCCGGCGTCGTGAACCGGGCGGGGAACGTCAGCGGAATGCGGCCACTTCCCACAAGCGTCGGCGGCGTCTGCTCCCCGCCCGGCCGGCCGTCGATCTCGAACCGCACTTTCGGCGGCGCCTTGCCGGGGTCGGCGCCGAGCAGTTGCAGTTCCGTCTTGAACTTCACCTCCCGGCCGACGGCCGCCACGCCGCGCGTGGACACGATTGGCGTCAGCGACCAGTTCGGGGCGGTCTCCGGCCGGTCGGGGACGACGTTCA
This sequence comes from Zavarzinella sp., assembly GCA_043767785.1. Taxonomy (GTDB): domain Bacteria; phylum Planctomycetota; class Planctomycetia; order Gemmatales; family Gemmataceae; genus Zavarzinella. The sequence continues at coordinate 1,981 of JAYUGD010001191.1, forward strand.
CCGCCCACACGTTCGGCCAGTCCCCCTCCGGGATGGCGCTGGAGAGGAGTTCCAAGCGCTCCAGCGATTTCGGGTCGGCGAAGCCGTGCCGCTGGCCGTCCGTTAGGATCACGATGTCTTTCTGGTTCATCCCGCTGGCGGCGAGCAATTGCGTCGCCTCCCGCAGGGCGGCCGCGAGGTTGATGCCGCCGCGCGGCTTCGGCATGTCCCGCACCGCCCCGGCGACGAGCGTGAGGTCCGTGGACAACCGCTCGACGACCCAGACGGGTTGCTGCTTCGCCTGCAAGACGGCAACGGCGTCCCCGGCTTGCAGTTGCCCAATGAAGTTGGCGGCCCACTGCTTGGCCGTGTCGTGGGCCGTCACCCCGTCGTGCTGGTAGCCCATGCTGAAGGAGCCGTCGACCACGATGACGACGGCCCGGTTCGGCCGCGGGCTGATCTTCGCCAGCCACGGCGACTTCACCCACGGCGACGCCACGCCGAGGACCAAGAGGGCAATCGCCCCCATGCGCAACAGCATCAGGAAGAACTGCTCAAGGAATATCTTCTTGCGGGTGCGCTCGGAGACGTGCAGGAACCGCATCGCCGCCCAGTCGAGCGTGTCGAACCGGCGGCGGTTCAACAAGTGAACCAGCGGTGGGATGGCCAGGGCCAGAAAGCCGAGCAAAAATGCGGGGGCGAGCAATCCCATCTTGAAACCGAAGAGGCGACTAGTCCGGCCATTGTATTTGTCAGAGGCGAGGACGTGTGCGAGGGATAATAAGACGGACTAACCACAGAGGACACGGAGAAAA
>JAYUGD010001192.1:0-2773 GCA_043767785.1 Zavarzinella sp.
GCCGCCGTGTGAGTCTTCCGCTTCACTACCATCGGGACTTCCTCCGGGTGCCGCCAGTGTAGCTTAACTGGCGGTCCAGTTATTGGGGTCCACTATACATTGATGCAATGCGGGGGAAATTGCCTGAAAGAGTGACCGAACAGATCGACATGGTTGAACAAGTGGAAGCTAGGCCGTCGGATCAATCGGCACAGTTTAAGCTCATCAATAGTTTGATTGATGAACCTGCAAGGCAGCACATCATTCTTATGGCTGAAATTGATTTGCAAATGCGCATAGACGATTTCTTTGGCGTTCCCTATGAGACCGGCACGGAGGGACGTGGATGGACAACCGGTTCCATGTCCGGCAAGAACCTTTGTGAAAAATTGAACGGCACCGGTCTCATTGAGTTGGGGAACAAGGGCGCCGCAATTCAACTCTCAAAAGCCGGGCGAGATTTCGCAAAATGGTTAACTGATTCTGGGCTGAAAGCGACATTTCTTACCACACCTCTTGGCAGTTGGGGCAAGCCTTTTCGACCCGAGGGTATGCCGCCTAGTTTCTTGTTAACGAGCCAACCGATGACACCAAGCACCGAACCTGAAACTGCTTCGGCTTCACTTGGCACTGCCGTTGGTTCAGAATCGACGGTTCATCCCGACCCCGGAGAGTCAGCAAAGTAATTGGGGCCGATGCTTCCTCCAATTTTGTGCCGTCTCTTCGGCCCCCCAAATGGCCGCAAACGCTGAGGAATCAAGGGGCGATTAGGTCACTGATATGTCGTAAATCATCTTGGGAAGTGAAGTGGCGTCACGGATGAATTTGGCCACTGTTGTCTTTCAAGGTAAAATCTAAAAGATAATATTCCTTTTTCTGGACCAATAAGTCATTCGTATCGCCTTCGGTCACTTCTCCTTGGCCCCCGCCACCCACCGCCGGTACGCCCGCCCCGTCACTCCGGCCGGCAAATAGCGCAGCACGAAGTCGCGCACCACGCACTGCCAGCGGTCCGGCCGCTGGTGGACGATCCCATACCCGCGACTCAGGAGTTGCTTAAATCGCACGCGGCCGCGGCGGTCCCGCGTGTGGCGCACCAGCGCGGCTTCCCGCGTCGGTGATTCGGAAAGATGGCGGGCCAAGTTCACGGCGTCTTCCAACGCGGACGCCCCGCCTTGGCCCAAGTTGGGGAGCATGGCGTGGGCGGCGTCGCCCAGCACGAGGACGCCGCCGCGGTGCAGGCGTCTTGGCGTGGGCAGGTCGGCGAGGTCGGTGCGCAGAATGGCGCTTGCCGGCGTCGCTTCGATGAGGCGGCCGACTTCCGGCTGCCATTCGCGGACCAGGGACGCCACGCGCTCGGGGAGGCCGGGCGGGTCGTCGTGGCCGCCGGCCGGGGCGGTGCGCGTGAGGTACCAGCCGAGGCGACCGGGTTCGTTCCACGCCACGCCGAAGCGCATGCCCGGCCCGAGGCGCTCGACCATCGTGTGGAAGGGGACGAACGCCGTGTCGGTCGATTCGACGAGGCCGCGCCAACAGACGCTGCCGGAGTAGACGGGTTCCGTTCTCGACGTGACGTAAGAGCGGCACACGCCGCGGATGCCGTCGCAGCCCACGGCCAACGGGGTGCGAATCGTGTCGCCCGCCGTGTTTTCCAAAATGGCGCCGTCGGCCCGCTCACGCACCGACCGCACTTCCCACCCGAGCCGCACATTCGCGGCAGGCAACCCGGCCGCGAGGGCGAGTTGCACCACCGAGCGGCGGCAGACGAGGGTTTTCAGGCCCCATTCCCGGCTCAATTGGCCGAGCGGGACCGTCACCAGCAACCGGCCGCGCCAGTCGCGCAACTCGGCGTGTTCGACTTCAACGGCCCGCGACTCGACAAGTCCGGCGACGCCCAATTCGGCCAAGACGCGGTAAGCGTTCATCCCCAGCAGGATCGCGGACCCGACTTCCCGCAGAACGGGCGCCCGCTCGACCAACACCCACGGCAAACCCCGGCCGCCGCACGCGCGGGCCAGCGCGAGGCCGGCGATTCCCCCGCCGGCGATGGCCAACGGGGCCGTTAACCAATCGGGCATGTGACCCCTCTGAAGGCCGAAATGGCGGGTCCGGACATGATACGGCGGGGCCGCGGACCGTTACTTTCGGCGACGGGAGTCACGGCCGGCCGCCGGGGGCGGCGCCTCCGCGACCGCGACGCCGAGGACCGGCTTGCCGGCGGGAAACTCGGAGGCGGGGCACCAGTGTTCGACCAGCATCCGCTTCCCCGCCGGGGTCCACCGCTCGACGCGGTCGTCTGCGTACGTGACCACGACTTCGTCGTTCTTGGTCGCCACCGTGCCGCCGGCGGACCGCGCCGGCTCGACGACGGCGGCCGTGGCGTCCGGCTGAAAATCGCACGTCTCGACGACGCCGTTGGCGAACTCGACCCGCCATTTCCCGGCCGGCAAGGCGACCCGGGGCAGAAGCCGCGGGGCGGCCGCGGCGGCCGCGGCCAAGGCGAGGCCGAGGATCGCGGCCCCGAGGGCGACAATGGCTTGCCTGCGGTTCATCGGCGGCTCCTGTTCGGGGGCGGGTAACACTTATTCTAAGCACATGGCCACGGTTGGTGGTCACGCACGGGAAGCCGCGATCGTCGCCGTTCGCTCCGCGAACGAGCGGACTTCCCGTCGTCGGGAAGCATGGGCCCGCGGGGGGCGCGCTCGTTCGCGGAGAGCTTGTGCAAAAATCGGCCGGCGGGGGCGACAGGATTCGCGGGCCGCGCTATGGTGGAGACACCGCCATTGTACGTCAC
>JAYUGD010001193.1:0-7743 GCA_043767785.1 Zavarzinella sp.
GCCCCTCTCCCGCAAAGCCGGGAGAGGGGAGAAATACGCCGCCCTCTTTAGGAACGGGGGTGAGGTCTTCGCTTGTGGACCCAATCGCCATGATACGACGCCGCTTCGCACCTTGGCCATGCGGAAAGCCCGGCGTAAACTACCGCGAACACTCCTCCGCCGCCCCCTTATGAACGACGTCCTCACCCGCCACGTCTACCCGGTCCTGCTGCACGGGTTGAACCTGCGCGCCCGGCTGGACCGGCATGAGAGGCCGAATCTCGTGGCCGAGCAGGGCGAACTTAAGCGGCTGCTCGGCAACGCCTCCCAACCCGCGCCGTGGGGCGCCGGGCGAGAAATGGCCGGCTCGATTAGCGGCCACGAGCCGGGGCGGTTCCTCGGGTTGCGCTACCCGCTCGTCTGTTGGCTGGACGAGATGTTCATCGAGTCCCCGTGGGCGCGCGAGTGGGACGAGAACAAGCTCGAATCGGCCCTGTTCGAGACGAACATTCGCTACCGCAACTTCTGGGACCAGGCCAAGCTCGCCGAGGCCCTGCCGGACGCGGCCGACGTGGTGGAAGGCTTCCTCATGTGCGTGCTGCTCGGGTTCCGCGGCGAACTGGCCGAGCGGCCGGAGGCGTTCAAGGAGTGGGTGAACGCCGCCCGCTCGCGGTGTTCCAAGGGGTACGGCAAGGAACTCGCGGCCGTGGCGGAGAAGAAGACGACCTCGGCCGTGCCGCTGCTGTTGGCCGTGGAAGGCTACCGCAAGATGGCCAAGGTCGTGTGGGCCGGCGTGCTGGTGGCCATCCCCGTGGTGACGGCCCTGTTGGTCACTCTCTTACGCTGAGCCGCGAATGAAGATCCTCCGCTGGGTCGGCAACCTGTTCGTGCCGATGTTCTCCCGCCCGACGTTCGCCGCCACGCTGGTGTGGATATTGCACCTATTGCTGGTCGCCGCCGCGGCCGTCGGGCTGTACTTCGTCGAAGAGAAGTACGGCTACGCCCGCAACCTCGGCGGCCCGGTGTGGTTCCGGCCGTACTGGCTGTCCGCCCTTTTCCTGCTCGGTTACGGTCTGCTCTGGCAGGCGTGGTGGGTCTGGCGGCTGATGGCCCCGGAGTCTCAGGCCAGCCACTTCCCCGATCTGGACGACGACTGGAACCGCGTCCTCGACGCGCTCGACGGGGCCGGCATCGGCATCGGCGACACGCCGGTGTTCCTCATCCTCGGCCCGGTGACCGGCGTGGAAGAGGAATGGCTGTTGGCCCTCCCCGGCGGCGTGCTCGTGGATGGCGCCACGCCCGGCGGGTCGGCCATCCGGGCGTACGCCAACAAGGAGATGATCGCCGTCACCTGCCCCGGCGTGTGCTTGCTCGGGGCCGGCATCAAGCTGGACGTGGCCGCGTCAGCCCACTCGGACATCGACGGCTCCGTGGCAGTTGACGGGCTGGCCGCGTCCATCGGCATCGACGGCGGGGCGTCCGTCGGCATGAGCCTGGGCGGGGACTTGCAGAGCATTCAGAAGATGATCCGCAAGGCCCGCGACGAGAACCGCACGCTGTCGGACCAGGAGAAGCGGGAGATCCAACGCCTCTCCGGGTCGCCCGTGCGCGGCAACGAGCCGGCCGGCGGCGGCAAGGCCACGCTGGTCCGCGACCCCGCGGAGATCGACCGCCGCGCGCGCCGCCTCGCCCACCTGTGCCGGCTGATCGCCGCGTCCCGCTGGCCGCTGTGCCCGGTCAACGGGGCCATCGTCGCGATGCCGGCCGGGCGGCTGGACCGCGAAGACATCGCCCAGCAACTCGGGCTGAACGCGGGACAAGACCTGAAAGTCGCGGAAGAGGCATTGAAACTGAAGTTCCCGGCCTACGCCCTCGTCACCGGGCTGGACACGCTGCCGGGGGCGACGGACTTCCTGACGCGCTTCGCCGTCGACCGCAAGACGCAGCGCCTCGGCAAGGGCTACCCACTGACGCCGGACTTACCGGCGGCCGGCGTCGCCGACTCCGTGGACGCGAACGTGAAGTGGGTGCTGAATAGTTTGTTGCCGTACTGGGCCTTCCGGCAGTTCCACGTCGAGCGGGCCGGCGAACCCGCGGCCCCGGCCACCAAGGCGAACGCGGAAATCTTCCGCTTCCTGAACGCCGTCCGCGACCGGGCCGGGGCCGTCGGCAAGTTCGCCGGCCGCGTCGCCGGCGGGGAGAGCGCCCGCTTCGGCGGCTGCTACCTCACGGCCCGCTTGCCAGAATTCGGCAACGCCCCGCTGTTCGTGGACGAGTTCTTCAAAAAGGTGACGGCCACGCAAGGCGCCGTCGCGTGGACGGACGCCGCTTACGCCGAAGACGCCGGCTACCGGGCCGCGACGCGGTTCGGGTACACGATGCTGATCGTGTTGATCGTGGGCGTGCTGGCGTTGGCGGGGTACGTGATCTACGACGCCAAGCAGTTGTGAGAAATCCGATTCATGCCTTGGCGGGTTTGCCCGGCCCCCAGTTCTTCCACTTCATCGCCTGCGATTCCACGAGATGCCACGACGCGGCGGCGAGGATACCCGTCACCGCCAGTGTCGTCGCGAAGTAGACGGCAAACCCGTACTCGTGGCCCCCGACTGCGGTGAGCGATTGCTGGACCGGGCAGCCGTAGATGTACAACCCGTAGCTGTAATCCGCCCCCCGGCCCACCCCTTGCAATGGGAGCACGCGGGCGAGGTAGAACACCAAGTACGTCGTGGTGAACGGGGCCACCAGCGGGAACGCTTTGAGGGTGAGCGCCGCGACGGCGATCGCCACGCAGCCAAGAGCGATCCGGCCTCGCAGGCGCGGTTGGTAAAGGTAAAAGGCCGTGCCCGCGAGGAAGTGAACCATCGTCCGCGGGAACTTGGCGGTCAGCGGCCAGTCGGATGTTTGCGTCCACCCCCAGATCAGCCACGCCCAACTCAAGATCAACAGGGGGACGACCACCGACCGCCGCAACAGGCCGGTCAAGCCGAGGATGCCGATCAGCAAGTACATGCGGAACTCGTAGGCCAACGTCCAGAGGGAGCCGTTGACCAAGTTCTTCTCGTAGTTGTCCCCGAACAATTCGGGACTCGTGCTCTTCCCGGTCATCATGCCCCACGGCAACGGGATGGCCTCCGCGTCGCCCCCCCGGAAGAATTTGGCGACGACGGGGCGAAACACGCCCCCGGCCGGCTCGACGATGTTGCGGGCCAAATAGTCCGCGTCCGGCGGCCGGCCGAACAGCGGCGGGAGGACGAGACTGCTGAGGAGAATGCACGCCCAGTAGCCCGGAAAAATGCGCAGGCAGCGGTGCCAGAGGAACACGCGGAACGAGCGGGCGCGCCCGTAACTCGCGGCGATCAGCCAGCCGCTGACGGCGAAGAAGCCGTCCACGCCGAAGGCCCCCAGTGTGTACGGCTCCCCAGACAGCGCCGAGAGGGGTTCCACGCCGACGTGCCCCAGCAGGACGGAATGCCAGTATAAAACAAGGACCGCCAGCGCCAGCCGCAGGAAGCCGATGCTGTTGTTCTGCGGGTCGAACCGGTCGTCAGCCATCCGGTTGATTCTCGGAGGACGGGGGCGAGAGTCAAATCCGGAACCGGGCGGGGAAATTTATGATGACGCTTCGACAGTTCAACCGGGTTCTCGCGACGAACGCGGAATCCACCGTCCACCTCATGTTGCCGGACGGCGACTTCGTCCCCGCCCACTTCCACGTCACCGAGGTGGGCCGCGTCCACAAGGTGTTCATGGACTGCGGCGGCACCAAGCGCGAATCGCTCTCCTGCGTGCTGCAAGTGTGGACGGCCGACGACGTGCATCACCGCATAGACACGACGAAACTCGCGGGCATTCTGGGAGCAACGGCGGCGCTGTTCGGCGGCGAAGACCCGCCCGTGGAAGTGGAGTACGAGGCCGGGGTGATTTCCCAATACCCCGTCGGCGGCGTGGAGATCACGCCGGCCGGGGTGCTGTTCACGTTGGGGACGAAGCACACGGACTGCCTCGCCCCGGACAAGTGCGGCGTCGGCGGGGCGGGGTGTTGTTAAAGCCCAAGGACGGCCGTCCGTGGGCTTTCCTACCTCACTCCGCGATCACGCCGGCGAACCGCGTCTTGAAGTCGGCCGGGGTGAGGTTCGTCATGCCGGCGAGGCCGTTGAGGATTTCGGCGGTGTCCAAGTCCCCCTTTTCCAGCCGGACCATGTAGCGCAGGGCGCACTTGAACGACTCGCTGTCCACGTTCACCTTGCGGGGCCGCATGCGCTTCGTCTTCGGGTCGATCATCTGCTCGAACGGCAGCGGGACCATGCGGCCGCCGACGAAGCTGATGATGGCCCCGTACTGCGTGGACAGGTCGCCGGCGAGGAACTTCACCGCCCCGTACCCGAGGTCGCGCGTGTACTCGCAGTCGAACGGGATCGGGTCGGCCGACCGCAGTTCGTACCCCAAGTCCTTGGCAATGAAGTCCACCTTCAAGCCGAGTTCCGTCAGCCGCATTTTCAGGTAGTCTTTCACGATGCGGCCGAACTCCAACTCGCCGAGCCGCAGGTGGCCGTGCTCGTCCCGCTCGATGCGGCCGTAGTGCTTCAACTCGTCCTCGCCCAAGGCGCCAATCAACCCCTTCTCGCCGATGGACTCGATCAGCCCCTCGGCCAGGACGGCGACGCCGTAGTTCTTCCCCTGGAGCTTGCGCTTGAGGATCGCCCCGATGATGGCGTCCGCGATGCCTTCGAGCGTGATGGGCTTGTCCCGGAACTCCTCGGGGATCAGCGTGATCGTCGAGGCCGACGACTTGCCGATGCCGAGGGCCAAGTGTCCGGCGGCCCGGCCCATGGAGATGATGACGTACCACCGGCCGGTCGTCTTGGCGTCCGCGTGCAGGGCGCGGGTCGTCAGCGCGCCCAAGTGCCGGGCCGTCTCGAAGCCGAACGTCGGCGTCCCTTCGGGGAGCGGCAAGTCGTTGTCGATGGTCTTCGGGACGTGGCAGACGCGGAGGACTTTGTTCCCGCCGGGGCCGCGCGCCGAGCCGGGGCCGACGCGCAGGGCGACCTGCGACGCGGAGAAGGCCGTGTCGTCCCCGCCGATGGTGACGAGGCAGTCAATCTTCATGTCTTTGAGGACGCCGAGCACCTTCGCCATGTCGGCGTCGTTCTTGGCGGGGTTCGTCCGGGCCGTTCCGAGGATGGAGCCTCCCCGAATGTAGTGGGCGGCGACTTCATCAACGGTCAGCTTGCGGTTAAGGGTCGTGCTGCCTTCGACGAGGTGGCGGAAGCCATTCTGGAAGCCGATGACTTCCATGCCGTGGTTGATGATGGCCTCGATGGTGACGGAGCTGATGACCCCGTTGATGCCGGGGGCCGGCCCGCCGCCCACGAGAATGCCGAGCCGCTTGCCGTTAAGAGGAGAGTTAATCATGTCTGTCCGCGTCCCGAATCAGGGTAAAAACGACCGTGGCCGCGGCCGCCCGGCCCCGCGGAGGGGGCCGTGTCGGCGTCGCGGCCCGGATGATGGTCACACGTCGTTTACAGTCGGGAAACGGCCCAATTTTTCAAGGGTTGTCCAACCTGAGTTGATCCCGACCCCCAATAAGAAACTTGCGTGGCTCGAGTTCCCCGGACACCGGGCTGGTGTCGATGCCCAGTTCCTTTTCGATCATCTTGAACGTGAGGTCGTTGCGGTCCACCGGGATGGTGGCCACGGGAGTCATCTCGCCGACCGGCAGCCGGATGTCCACGGCCGGGGCGTAATCCGGCAACTCGGTGACGGGGGCGACGGTTTCAACGGTGGGTTTGGTTGGCGCCTTGGCGGGCCGCAACTCGTACCCGGCCCCGAAGGCCAGCCCCAACCCCGCCGCCACCAGAACGCCTTGAACAACCTTGAACATGGCCGCACCTCCTCCGTGATTTGCGGGCGACCGTACCCCATCTTGCCCAAGGTGTCGAGGGCGGTTTCTGTTCGTGTCAGGGCTACGCAGCGGTTGACGTTGGGTCGGTGAGGAAGGCGAGGGCCCGGCCGGGGCCAACGGCGAACGTCTCGGATCAGTTGCCGGCCGGCTGCAAACGCTTCCAACGCGAAAAGCCGACATCCCGGCCCGGTCACCTGCAACGCTCGGATACTTCTCCTGCCCCCGCGGGTGACGGGCCGGGCCTGTCGCCAGTTAAAACAGAGATCGCGGGATGGCTCCCGGTCTCAATGTGGGATTTTCAGGGGAGTATGATCCTCCCCGACCACGATGCGGGATCAGGGCGGCCCGTTACTCGGGAGGACATGAGTCGTGGTCTATAACCAACCACACCAATTCTACGGCGGCGTCGATCAGCACGCCAGAAGTATGTTCACCCTCCGGGGGTCGAGCCGTCGTCGTTGAGTGACCGTCGCGTCGGCACGGAGCAGTTTCTGGGGCGTCGCGCTTCGGCGCGGCAGCCGCGTCACCGGAAGGCGACGCGGCCCGACCCCGTCAGGCTGTTTGGCGCCGCTCGCTTCCCGCGGGCGCGACACTGTTGCAAGAACCATCCCGGCGCTGCGTGCGAGTAGGTCGACCGGCTCGGACAGGATTGAATAAACGCAGCGACATACGTCGTGAGAAGAGACGTACCCGGAATCGCTGCGTTTTATTCAAGTCGGATGGGGCATAAGACGGTTCGGCGGCTTCTCCTCAGATAGTTTTTTCAGGAAGGCCACGGCCACTTCCTCCAGGCGGCTGAAGCCCGGCTCTTCGACCGGCAGGTGGCCGCAGTTTTCCAGCATCACCAGTTCCTTGGGCCCCTTGATCCGGTCAAAGAACGGCCGGCTGGCCTCGACCGTAGTCCAGGGGTCCGCCGCGGGGTGGGCGAGGAGCACCGGGCAGACGTCGAAGTCCTCCGGCTCGACTGCTGGCCGGGTCGTGAAAACGGAGTGCACGAAGCGCAGCGGCACGCAATTGCCACCGCCGATCGGATCCTGACAGATCAGGCGGGCCACCTCGGGATCGTTCGCGACCTTGGGCATGTCCGTTAACCACCGAATGGGCAGGCGCAGGCCGCCGAACAAGGCCGCCAGAGCCGGAACCAGGGGGGTAAACGCCCGATTCAGCCGCGGATACCGGGCGGCCTGATCGCGCACGGTCGGCAACCGGGGGTCGGCCAGGGTCGTGGCGATGATGCCCGCGGCCTTGCGGCCCTGCGCCGCGGCCAGGTAGCCGAGAAGCCCGCCCATACTCATGCCGAAGAGGACCACGGGCCGGCCGGTCCGCCGGACCTCCGCTTCGACCAGATCGGCGACGCAATCGACCCAGCGGTCGTGGTGGACGAGCGCCGGCGGGGTAACGCTCAATCCGTAGCCGGGCAGGTCGGGCATGACGGCTTCGTAGCCGTGCCCGTGGAGCAACCGGCCGTAGGGGGTCAGGAGTCGGCCATAACCTCCGGCGCCGTGGAGCAAGATCACCGTGAGCGGGGCCGCCGGCGCCGCGTACCGGTCCAGGTGGATGTCGGCGCCACGCCACGGCCACCACTCCTCGGCCGGCTCCTGCCCCTCACTCAGCCGCATTCGCACGGGCAGAAAGGGCTGGTACTTCCGCCAGTAGTCGATTTCAGCATACGAGCGTCGTTCGCCGGTTCGCATAGCTTGTCACCCCAAGTTCGCGCTTCCCTCGATCCTCCGGTAACGCTGGCCGCCGAAAGAATCCATGCAAGCCGTCGGGGAAGTGGTTGCAGTCGAAATAGACCGGCACACACTCTCACACAAGGGGCTTGCGATGTCTGACACGATTATGGCCGTAGACCTCGGCCG
>JAYUGD010001194.1:0-7739 GCA_043767785.1 Zavarzinella sp.
CCAATCTTTTCGCGGAGCGAAAAGCGACGATACCCACGCCCGGCTCATTCTTTCTGAACACGCTCCCGGGCCATCAACCCTATTCCTCCGAAACAACAACGCTCATGACGGGTATGACTGGTTGCCCGCCGGGCTGTTACGCCTTCGCGACACCGAATCAGTTGAGTGGGGTTGGATGTCACATCGGGTGATTGTCTGAGCACGAAGCCGGGGTTGGCAGCTCCTGTTTGGAGGTGAGGCGCCCGGACCCCCTCCAACTCCCCCTTGCCAAGGGGGAGAGGAAAACGGGCCGCCGAATGACGCCCGGCACTTGGCGGTGAGAGGAAAACGGGCCGCCGAATGACGCTCCGGCCGTTGGCGGCGACCGGATTTCCTCTCCCCCTTGGCAAGGGGGAGCCGGAGGGGGTCCGAGACCTTCCCAACGTGAAGGTGACAATCAACCATGGCCGACCGCTTCTTTCTCGAATGACCGCTCCCCCTTTTGGAGAATCGCCGGTGATCGGCTCCGCCGCTCTGATGCTCGGGATGATGCTGTCGGCGCCGGTCGGCGACCCGCCGCGCGTGGCCGCTTTCGAGTTGAGCGATACGGCCGGCGCCAAGCACACTGCCGCGGAGTGGGCCGGGGCGAAGGCGGTGGTCTTGTTCTTCGTGTGGGCCGAGTGCCCGGCGTCGAACGGGTATGCGCCGGAGATGACCCGGTTGGCGAAGGCGTATGCGGAGAAGGGCGTGCGGGTGTTCGGCGTCCACTCGGACCCGGACCTGACCGCCGCGCAGGCGGCCGAACACGCCAAGGAACATGCGTTGCCGTTCCCGATGCTGCTCGACCCGACTCAGAGTTTGGCCCGGCAGGCGGGGGTGACGCGGGCGCCGACGGCTGTTGTCCTTTCGCCGGCCGGGGCGGTGCGATACCGCGGGCGGATCGACAATCAGTACGTCTCGCTCGGGAAGAAGCGGGCCACTGTCACCAGTCGGGACGCCCAAGACGCGATTGACCAAGCGCTGGCCGGGAAGGCTCCAGCGACGGCGGACACCGAAGTGATCGGTTGTCTGCTTCCCCGCCTCCCGGACCCGCCCGCGAAACCGACCCGATAACCAGTGTACTCATCACGCTCCGCGTGATGACGACGGCGTTTACCTGCGGCGAAGCGACTGATGGGGGGGCGAGTCGTCGTCATCACGCGGAGCGTGATGAGTACACTGAAAACCGTCTGACAGGAGTTGACCATGAACCTGCGTCTGTCTGTTGCCGTCCTCGTCGCCTTGGCGGCCGTCGCGCCCGCCGGGGCGGCCGAAGAGGCGGTCACGTTTAACAAGCACGTCGCCCCGATCTTGTTCAAGCAGTGCGCCAGTTGCCACCGGCCGGGCGAAGTGGCGCCGTTCAGCCTGCTGACGTACAAGGACGCGGCGAAGCGGGCCGACCAGTTGGCCGAAGTGACCAAGAAGCGGGTGATGCCGCCGTGGAAGGCCGAGCCGGGGCACGGCGAGTTCCGCGACGAGCGCCGGCTGACCGACGCGGAACTTGGCGTGATCGCCGCATGGGCGGCGGCCAAGGCCCCCGAAGGGGACCCGAAGGACTTGCCGCCCGCCCCGAAGTTCGCGGCCGGGTGGCCGCTCGGGGAGCCGGACTTGGTGGTCAAAATGCCGAATCCAGTCGATGTGCCCGCCGACGGCCGCGACCAGATTCGCCGGGTTCCTCTGCCGGTGACGTGGCCCGGCGACTCGGCCATCGCGGCCGTGGACTTTCGGCCGGGCAACCGGGCCGTCGTCCACCACGCGCTGGTCTTGGTGGACAACGTCGGGCTGATGCGGGACAACGCCGCGAAGGACGCCCCCAAGCAACCGGGCGGGCGCGCGGGCAACTTGGCCGGGCTGCTGCAAAGCAAGAACGGCGTCGAGCCGTTCGCCCTGCTCGGCGCGTGGGTGCCGGGGAGCACGCCGAAACGCCTCCCCGAGGGGTACGGCATGAAGGTGAACAAGGACTCGCGCCTCGTCCTGCAAATGCACTACCACCCGGTGGGCAAGGCGGCGACCGACCAGTCGGAAGTGGCCGTCTACTTCGCCAAGAAGCCGGACGCGAAGCCGATCACCACGCTGACGCTGGCCGGCCTCCCCGTGTCCATCCCGGCCGGCGAGAAGCGGCACCGCATCACCGCGGGCGTCACCCTGCCCACCGACATCACGGTGTACTCCATCGGGCCGCACATGCACCAACTCGGCCGGGAAATGAAGGTGACGGCCACCCTGCCGGACGGCAAGACCAAGCCGCTCGTCTGGATCAAGGAGTGGGACTGGAACTGGCAAGGCGGGTACGCTTACAAGGAGCCGGTCACGCTCCCGAAGGGGACGCGGATCGACTTGGAGGCGTTCTACGACAACTCGGCCGACAACCCGACCAACCCGAACTCCCCGCCCAAGGCCGTGCGCTGGGGCGAGCAGACGACGGACGAGATGTGCCTGTGCTTCATGCAAGTGAGCGTCGCGACGGACCAAGACGCCGCCGCCCTGCGGCTGGCAATGATTATGCAGATGATCCCGCGCAAGGCCGGCCTGAAGCCGAACGACAAATGACGAGCGGAGTTCGGCCTCATCGCCGGTATCCCGCCTCTCTGTCAGAGCTTGGTTTTCGCCCCAACGGGGCGGAGGAGAATAGCCCGGGGCGGCTTCCGCCCCGGGTTGAGACCATCACCCATTTTTTTTGGCCCCAACGGGGCGCCGGTCAACTCTGACCGGCGCCCCGTTGGGGCCAAAACCATTTCTGGTGGGCGCGAGGTCCAGGGGCGGAAGCCGCCCCTGGCTATTTCCCTCCGCCCCATTGGGGCGAAAACCGGAATGCCTGAGAAACTGCGTCTGCGGACAAGAGTGAATTCCCAGCCGGTCAGTCCGGGTCCGTCACCTTCGCCCCGACGATCGTGTATAGGAAGTCCTCCGGGTCCGCGGAATTCAATTTCAGCGTCCCGGAGATTTTGACGCGGTTCTTGCGGACCGTCACCGTCTTGTCGCCCAAGTCCGCGAAGACGATGCCGGTCGGCTCGGGGGTCTCGCAGAACCAACAACCGACCGGGTATTCGAGCAGCAGGAAGCCGGTCACGTCGAACTCCATGCCCAAGGGTTGCATGTAGCCGGTGATCGCCACTTTCTTGCCGTCGAGTTGCTTCAGATACTTCAGGTAATTCGGCTTGAACGGCTTGGCGATGGTCGTCTCGTTCAGGACGGGCCAGGGCAGGGCGTTCTCGCCGTCGGCCCGGATTTCGGGCAGCGTGGTCAGGTCGAACTCGCGTAGCAGCGGCCGGGCCGACTTGAACGGGATGTCCCCGCGGTACTTGGCGTGCTCGGCGTCCGGCAGCTTGGCGACGCCGTCCGCGGCCTCGCGGTACTCCTTGCGGTGTTGCCGGGCCAGCGGGGCGGCCAAGGCGAACTCGCTGACGCACCCTTCCAAAATGCCCGCGGCCGTCCGCACGTCCCCGTGGGCGTTCGCCAGTTCCCCGAGCAACCACAAGAGCCGGCCGTCCCCCGGCAGCCACAGGGCGAGTTGTTGGACAACCGCCACGTCGTCGGTCGGGAGTTTCTTCGCCTGTTCCCGCGTCACCGGGACGCCGAAGAGGTCATCAACCGTCGCCGGGTTCTTCCCCTCGCGCAGCCGCAACCGGACCAACTTCAAATGCCCCTCTTCAAACTTCTTCCACGCCGCCGGGGCGACGCGAACCGCCTCTTGTAACGCACGTTCGGCCCCGGCCAAGTCGCCGCTGAGTTGCCACGCCGTCCCGAGGTTGGAGAGGATGCGAAAGTGGTCCGCGTGCTTCTGCGCCGCCGGCCGCAACAAGTCAATGGCCTTCGCCGGCTGGTTCAGCCGGACGTACAGCGCCCCGAGGTCGGCGAGTTCATCAGCCGTCAACGGCTTGGCCTTGGCTTGGGTTTCCAACTTCTCGGCCAACGCCAAGTATTGCTGCCGCAAAACGTGGACGGGGACGCCGGCGCCGGGCGTCGCCCCGATCATGCGCAGACTGCGGTGGTCGAGGAGAAACCCTCGCCAGTTGGACGGGAGGTCGTTAAACTTCTCCCCGGAGTAGTGGACGCCAGCGTGAATTGGCAACACGAAAATGAAGCCGACGCACAGCGATCGGAACCACATGAGAAAACCTTTTTTAACCACGAATAACACGAATGCCACGAATAAAAATTAAGATTGGTTTTCGATTCGTGTTATTCGTGTTATTCGTGGTTAACACGGTTTTGAATGTTACGCCAACACCTGTTTCACCACGGTCCCGTGTACATCCGTCAGCCGAAAATCTCTTCCGGCGTACCGATAGGTGAACTTCTCGTGGTCGAAGCCCATGAGCTTCAGGATCGTCGCCTGCAAGTCGTAGACGTGGACTTTGTTCTCGACGGCTTGAAAGCCGAACTCGTCCGTGGCGCCGACGGCCTGGCCGCCCTTGACGCCGCCGCCGGCCAGCCAGACGGTGAAGCCGTGGTGGTTGTGGTCGCGGCCGTTGATCTTGCCGGCGTTGGAGCCGGGCGTCGGCAGTTCCACGACGGGCGTGCGGCCGAATTCGCCGCCCCAGATGATGAGCGTTTCCTCAAAGAGGCCGAGCCGCTTCAGGTCGCTGATGAGGGCGCCGATGGCCTTGTCGCACTGGCCGGCGAGGCGGCGGTGGTTCACTTCCAAGTCGTCGTGGTTGTCCCACGGCTGGCCTTCGCCGTGCCACACTTGCACGAAGCGCACGCCGCGCTCGATGAGCCGGCGGGCGATGAGCAGTTGCCGGGCCTGCGTGCCGGGGCCGTAGTTCTCCAGCACGTTCTTCGGCTCGCGGGTCACGTCGAAGGCGTCGGTCGCCTCGGCCTGCATTCGGTACGCCAGCTCGAACGACTGGATGCGCGACTCCAGTTGCGGGTCGTTGGGGTGTTCGGCTTGGTGCTTCTGGTTGAGCTTCATCAGCAAGTCGAGTTGCTTGCGCTGGGCCGCGGGGGGCAGGCCGGCGTTCTTGACGTGTTCGACCAGCTTCTCGACGGCCGTGTGCTGGGTGTCGATGTACGTCCCCTGGTACGCGCCCGGCAGGAAGCCGGCCTGCCAGTTCTGGCTCTCCTGGATCGGGTAGCCGCCGGGGCACATGGCGATGAAGCCGGGCAGGTTCTGGTTCTCGCTGCCGAGGCCGTAGGTGAGCCACGACCCCATGCTCGGCCGGATCAACCGGGCGTCCCCGCAGTTCATCAGCAAGAGCGACGGCTCGTGGTTCGGCACGTCCGCGTGCATGCCGCGGATGACGCAAATGTCGTCGATGTGCTTGGCCGTGTGCTCGAACAACTCGCTGACTTCCAGCCCGCACTTGCCGCGCTTCTCGAACTTGTAAAACGTCGGCAACGCCGCCCCGGTCTTGCGCTCGGTCCGCAGGTTCGGGTTCGGCAACGCCTTGCCCGCGTACTTGGCGAGGGCCGGCTTGTGGTCCCACGTATCGACGTGCGACGGCCCGCCGTTGGCAAAGATGTGAATCACCCGCTTCGCCTTCGCCGGGAAGTGCGGCTTCTTCGGCAGCAACGGGTTCAGCGCTGGCTCAACCCCTCGCGCGTCCTGACTCATCGTGGCCGCCAGCCCCAACATGCCGAAGCCAACCCCGCACTTGCGGAGCATCTCACGGCGAGTCACGGGGTTGGCGTCGAACGGGAAGGTCATCAAACAAGACTCCGAAGGGAGTGAGCGCGGCGGGTACGGAGATTATACCCGGCGGGGGACGGCGCGGATAGTTCGCGACTGGTTAGACGCTCCGGCGGGCGAAGGGATTCGGACGCCTCCCCCGCCGGGTCGGGTCGGCTACAATGTCGGCATGAGTACCGTCAGCGTGCAAGACCTGCAACGAGACCCGCTTTCCCTCGTCCGCCGCGTCGAGGCCGGGGAGTCGATCACGGTGACGCGAGACCACATCCCGGTGGCCGAGTTGCGCCCCGTCGCCGCCCAACCGCCGGCCCGCCGCCCATTCGGCTTGGCCGCCGGAGAGTTTACCGTCCCGACCGACTTCGACGCCCCGTTGCCGGCCGACATCCTCCGGGAGTTTGAAGGGCAATGAGGATTCTGATCGACACGCACGTGTTTCTTTGGTACGTCTCGGCTGACCCGAAACTGCCGGCCGCGTATCAGGCCGCGATTCAAGACCCGGCGAATGACGTGTTTTTAAGCGTCGCCTCGGTCTGGGAGGCGGTCATCAAAAACCGCATCGGGAAGCTGCCGCTCCCCGGCCCGCCCGCCGAGTACTTGCCCCGCCAGCGGGACGCCCACGGCATCGCCTCATTGCCGATTGACGAAGGCGCGATGGGTCCGCTCGCCGGCTTCCCGCTAATTCACCGCGACCCGTTCGACCGTGTGCTCGTCGCCCAAGCCCTCCAGCACGGCCTGACCATCGCCACGGTTGACCCCGACGTGATGGCGTACCCGGTCCCGATCCTCCCGGCCGTGTGACGTTGCGGCCGGCAACACCTTCCGCGTCAAATCTATCGGGTACCTATCGGGCTATTCGTCATCCTCATGCGACACCGCGTTCGGGGCTTCGTCGTCGTAGGGGAAGCACCCCAGGAACTCCATGAACTCGCTCTTCGTAATTTTGGTACGTCGAGCCGGGTAGCGGGCGTCGTAGAGAAGGAAGACAAACTGCGTCTTGTCTAAGCCGCGCTTTTTGGCCTCAGCCGCCGCCCGGCCGACGAAAGAGGATGAGTACGAACACTCGCCCAACAGGTCTGCAATCGATTTCGCGCGACCGGGAGAGGCGTTCGTGTCCACGGTGTCATGATCGTAACCGCCGGCGAAGCCGAAGTCGGCCGAAAATCGATTGAACGGCCCGTCCTCGTTATCGCCGTTCTCTTTCAGGTAGTTCTTCGGGATGCGACTGAGGGGGACGGTTGCGACCCAGATCGAGACGACTCCCGGCCGCTCAAAATCGTAAACGTTGAGTTGGTCGTACCGGCTCATCGGTTTTCTCGTTCGTTACGTTGACGGCTGCCGCCCATAATGCCCACGGCCTCGCGCCCTTCGTTATACACACCTCTTTCCCACCGCCGCAAGGCGGTCTCGTTGGAGTCCCGCTTTTAAGCGGTCCGGGCCTGTCGCCCGGGGTTGACCGGCGAACCGAGTCTTCGAAGGTTCGCCCACATGGGCAAGAGACGTTCGCCCACGGGGTCGGACCCTCGAAGACTCGGTCCTCCGGTCTACTGCGGCCGGGAGTTCCAAGACCGCTTAAAAGCGGGACTCCAACGAGACCGCCTCGCGGCGGTGAAAATGGCTTTTCCGTAACGACACGCATCGACCCGTCTCGCCCGGTCCCAATTCTTTTTTCCAAAATTCCCAGCACAGCCCCAAAGGTCGCGCGTCCGGGGTGGGGAAGGGTTCGACGGCCACCGCCAAACCGGCGGGCCAAGCGAACCAAACACTTACCACCACGACTTTTGGAGAATACCGATGCTGTCCTTCATCAAAGCCAAGGCCCAAGCCCCCCGCGCCCGCAAGGCCACGCTCGGCGTCCACGAACTCGGCGAGCGGATCGTCCCGGCCGGGTTAATCGACGTCACGTTCCAGAACGGCACGCTCAACATCGTGGGCGACGCCAACGCCAACACCCTCACCGTCAACCAGACGGCGGACGGACGGCTCACGCTCTCCACGGACATCGGCACGGCCATGAAGGTCAACGGGGCGAACGTGGTCGGCTTCATGGGGGCCACGCTGGCGTCCCCCGTCACCGGGGCCGTCACCGTCA
>JAYUGD010001195.1:0-2762 GCA_043767785.1 Zavarzinella sp.
GTGACGTTGCGGGCGGCCGCTTCGGTCTCTTCCGTCGATTGAAGCTGATACTCCCGCAGCGCCGTGCGGAAGCGGTCAATTGTTTCGTCGGTCAATCCGCCGGCGAAGCCGTCTTGGACGTGCTTCCAAAATGGCCCCTGTTCGGCCCGCTTCAAGGCGTCGGCCCGCAGGTGGTCGAGCATGGCCCGCGTCGATTCTTCCAACACGTCCGCCTCGCGGCGGGACATTGCCAACGGTCGGGTGACGGCCTTGCCCACGGCGTTCCGCACGTAGCGGTACGGGAAGCGGACTGCCTTGAGAGCGATGGCGACGCCCTTGCCGGGGCCGGGGATTTCCAGCAAGTCCAACAGTCGTTCGCGGGCTTCGTCAAACCTTTGGAAGCCTTCTCCGTTCAGGAACTCGCTCTGGTAGCGGCGCTCCAGCTCGGCCATGCCGTGGCTGACGTTGGCCTTCCACACGTCCATCGCCGCCAGGTCTTGCTTGGCGACGCCGAGCAAGTCCGGCAGCCCGGCCCGCAGTGACTCGACGGCATTCCGCACCGTGCGGTCGCGGGCGGCGGCCGGGTCGGCGAAGGCCATCACTTGGTTCAATAGAGCGATGCGGTGGACAGCGGCCTTGCCGGCCGGGTCGGCCAACTCCTCGGGCTTGAGCGCGGGAATCGCGATCACCGGCACCGTCGGCTGGCCGCTGTGGCCCGTCGGCAGTCGGCTCAGGATTTCCTTGCCGAAGTGGTCGATCAGGGCGGGGGCCTGCGAGGCGAGCATCTTGGTGAGGACGACGACGACCGGCTTGCCCGAGCGGGCCAACAGGTGCAGGAATTGCGTCGGCACCTCGTCGTTATACCGCTCGTCCGAGGCGGCGTAGACGATCACGTCCGCCAGGCCGGCCACTTCGATCAGCCGAGAAATATACCCACCCGCGGCCCACGTCGTCATGTCGGGGCAGTCCCAGACCACCACGTCGCCGAGCGGGTTGGCCTGCGAGTTCGGCACGGTCTGGACCTGGAACACGTCCTCGTCCAGATTTGCCGCCGCCGGCCGGTCCAGCCGGCGCAGCGGGCCGAGGAAGCCCAAGTGCCCGGTCCAGTGGCTGGCGGTCTGACCAATGAGGTAAGCGGTGGGATGGCGCGTGTAGCCGGCCTGCGGGTTGGCGTCCGCGACGACCGTTCCGCACAGGAAATTGACGACGGTGCTCTTACCGGTGCCGGCCCCGCCGACGACGGCGACGTGCAACGGCGTCTTGCCTTGGCCGTCCAGCGCCGGGCCGATGACGTTGCGCACCAGCGACGCGGCCAACCGCAGTTGACTCGTCGCTTTCGCCCGGTCCGGCTGCTGCCGCGAGTGGTCTTCCAGCCAGGAAAGGTCATCGGCCAGTTGGCTGACTTCCAGCCGGACGGCGGCGGCATCCATCGATCACTCCGGGGGTTGCGGGTATTGTACCCCAGAAACTCAGGATTGAAACGGGCGCACATAGGGTTCCGTCGTCGGGCGGTCGAGGCGGAACGGAGTCAAGTCGATGCCGGGCGTTTCATCGGTCAGCAGTTGGCTTGTCACGATTGCCGTGGCGGGGGAAAGTTGAATGCCCGCCCGGTAGTGTCCGCCGGCGAAAAACGCATTCGTGAACCCCGGCACCGGCCCGATGAACGGGACGCCGCCGGGGCTGCCGGGCCGCAGGCCGGCCCACGTTTGTTCCACCGTCGCCGTCGCCAACGCGGGGATGCGTTCGACGGCGAAGCGTGTCAACGTTTCCGCGTTGGCCGCGGTGGCCGACTTGTCGAACCCGGCGTCCGGGTCTTCGGTGGCGCCGACCAGAAGTCGGCCGTCACCGCGGGGCACGAAGTAGTTTTTGCCGACGCTCACGATTTTCGGCAGCAGGTCGGGCGGCGTTAGAAACAAGACGAGCTGACCCCGCACCGGCCGCACGGGGAGCGAGACGCCAAGCCACTTCAGAAGGCGGCCGCCCCACGCGCCGGGACTGAGCAGGTATTTGCCGGCCTCGTGGCGGGCGCCGTCCTGCGTCCACACCGCCGTCACGCGCGACGCGGCGGTCTCGAAGACCGCGACCTCTTGATGCGGAATCACCTTCACGCCCAAGGTGTCGGTCGCCGCGAGCAAGGCTTTCAAATACCACGGATTGCGGACTTGGGCCATCCACGGAAAGTGGTATGTCGCCGGCGCCGACACGAGGTCCGGGCAGAGGGCGGCCGATTCCTCGGCGGACAAACGCTCGAAGGCGATTCCCTCGGCCCGCCACAGCGCCGTCAGGTCGGCCGGCTCCTCGTCAAACAATTCCAGCCCGCCGCAGACGCGGTAGCCCACGCGGATGCCCGTGAAACTCTCCAAGTCGGTGGCCCAGGTCGGGAACGCCATTGAACTCTCCGCCCGCAGGTGGTCCATCGGGTGACGGACGGCGGCCGGGTTCCCCGGCGGGATGATGCCGGCCCCGGCCCACGACGATTCTCTCCCCGGCTCGCCGCGGTCCAACACCGTCACGCGAAGGCCGCGCTTCGCCAGCAGGTACGCCGTCGAGAGGCCGATCACGCCAGAGCCGACGATCAACACGTCCGGGGTGGAACTCATGCGGGTTTTATACGGCACGCGGCCAAGAATGATGCCATCGGTGGTCGCCCCTTGTACTCCTCACGCTCCGCGTGAGGACCGGCTACCCGCCCGAGACGACCGCTTCCCGTGGGGGGAAGCCGATCCTCACGCGGAGAGCTTGTGCAAAAATCGGCCGGCGGGGGCGACAGGATTCGCGGGCCG
>JAYUGD010001196.1:0-7717 GCA_043767785.1 Zavarzinella sp.
GTATTCATGATGTTTTCATTTATTCTTTCTCATTTCGGAGTCACGGTCATGGCGGGCGAATTTCAAGGGGAGTTAGTCCCCACGGGCGGGGGTGACCCGATCCCGTTGCGGCGCGGCGTGCTGACGATGGGCCGGCGCGAGACGTGCGACATCAGCCTGCGGTTCCCGAACATCTCGGGGCTGCACTGCGAACTGTCGTTCAAGGACGCCGGGTACTGGTACATCCGCGACCTCGGCAGCACCAACGGCATCAAAGTGAACGGGCAGCGCGTCCTCCAGCGGGCCTTGCGGCCGGGGGACGAAATCGGCATTGCCAAGCGGAAGTACACCATCCAATACAACCTCACCAACTCGGCCCAATCGGCCATCGAGGCCGTGCTGAGCGAGGACGAGGACGTCTTCCGCGAGTCGCTTCTGGAGAAGGCGGGCCTTGCCAAGCGGCGGGCGGAACCCGACGATGATGACGATGACGACGATTGACTTCTACTCGTGATGTGACCGACCGAGCCAGCCGCTTCCGGCTGGCTCCTTTCGTTGGCCGAAAGAGACGCACCCATGTCAAACGTGCCAGGCTCTGATCTGTCCGGACAAGTGGCCCTCGTGACCGGGGCGTCCGGCGGCATCGGCCGGGCGGTGGCCGTGATGTTCGCCCAAGCCGGGGCCGACGTGGCCCTAAACTACTGGACGATGCCGGAGGCCGCCGAGAGCGCCGCCGCCGAGATCCGGGCCTTAGGCCGCAAGGCCATCCTGCTAAAAGTGGACGTGACCGACCAAGCCGCCGTGGAGGCGATGGTCGCCAAGACCGTCGCCGACTTGGGCGGCGTGGACATTTTCGTCTCCTCGGCCGTGTACAGCGACCGCGAGCCGTTCACCACGGCCAACATGGCCGGGTTCCGCATGACGGTGGACGTGTCGCTCTGGGGCACGTTCTACGGCCTGCGGGCCTGCGCCAATCAGATGCTCAAACAAGGCCGCGGCGGGGCGATGGTCGTCGTCTCGTCCCCGCACGCCCACATGGCATTCCCGAATTCGATGGCGTACAACATCGCCAAGGCCGGGCAGGACCAGATGGCCCGCTCGGCCGCGATGGAATTGCTGAACCACCGCATCAAGGTCAACATCCTCCACCCCGGCTGGACGGACACCCCCGGCGAGCGCAAATTCTTCTCCGAGGAAACGCTGCAAGCGGCCGGCAAGGCGACGCCCATGGGCCGGCTGGCCACGCCGGAAGAAATGGCCGCGGGCGTGCTGTTCCTCGTCGATCCACGCAACGGCTACGTCACCGGCAGCACCCTGGCCCTCGACGGCGGCCTCGCCCTGCCGTGGTGGAGCCGCCGCGGCACTGGCGACTTCTAACCCGGCTTGACGGGACCGCCCGGACTTGGCATTCTCCCCCGGTTGACGGACACGGATTGTCCGTCAACCGGGGGCCGGGCGCATGCGGACCGAATCGACACGGCTGTCGCTGGTGATGCCGGCCTTCAACGAAGAGGCGGGGATCACCGAAGCAGTTGCCGAGGCCCACGAGAGCCTGACCGGGTTGGGCTACGACTTTGAAATTCTCGTCGTGGACGACGGCAGCCGCGACCTCACCGCTTACCGCGTCAACGAATTGGCCGAGACGCGGCCGCAAGTGCGCCTGATTCGCCACGCCGTCAACCGCGGGTACGGGGCCGCCCTGCGGTCCGGGTTCGAGGCGGCCCAGTTTGAACTGGTCGCCTTCACGGACGCCGACGCCCAATTCCACTTGGAAGACTTGGAAGACCTCGTCGTCCTCACGCGGGAATGCCCCGTGGCCGTGGGCTACCGCTTCGACCGCCAAGACCCGTGGCGGCGGAAGTTCTTCTCGTGGGGCTACAACCGCCTCGTTCGGTTATTCCTGCGTACTGGCGTGCGCGACTGCGACTGTGCGCTGAAGGTCTTCCAGCGCGAAGCCCTCGGCTACTTGCTGCCGGAATCGCGCGGCTTCTTCGTCAACGCGGAAATGCTGAGTCGGGCCGCGAGAATGGGGTGGGAAGTCGCCGAAGTGCCGGTCCGGCACCGGCCGCGTCGTCACGGGCAGAGTACGGTGTCGCTGCGGGAAATCCCCAAGACCCTGCGGACGCTGCTCGGGTATTGGTGGAGGACGGTCGTCATGGGCCGCGTGAGCATGGCGACGGCCAAAACATTTGGCGGCGCACCCATGAAATCCAAGGAAGCCCGCCCGCAAGAAATGCACGCGGCGTGAAGCCCGCGTTCACCCATACCGTTTCACCGTCGGGTCGATCAACTGGCTCCACGCCTCGATGCCGCCGGACAGGGAATAGCACTCGCCGAAGCCCTTCGCTTCTAGCATGGCCGCCCCGGACAAACTTCGCATCCCGTGGTGGCAGTACACGACGACCGTCGCCCCCTCGGGGGGATTCACTTCGCCGATGCGTTCCCCGAGTTCGTGCAGCGGGATGAGCACGTCCCCGGGCAAGTGGGCGTAGTCGTGTTCCCACTGTTGCCGCACATCGAGCAGGTAAATAGGCTCGTTTTCCGACATTTTCTCGGCTAGAACGGTCGGGGGCATGTGCTTGGGCATGGCGGCTCGGGTTGACACTCACTCCCGTTTGACGATATGTCCCCCCGGCCTGTTTGTCTTCCCCACGGAGTCTGTCCCATGCGACGATCCCCGCGATTGGCCTTGGCCTTGCTGCTTGCCGCCACGCCGGTGATGGCCCAAGAAAAAGCGACTGACACGGCCGCCCGCAGTTTCAAGGTCTCCTGGGCAGCGCCCTGTCCCGACGCAGTCGAGACGCAAGTGTGTTGCGAAGTGAAATTCATCCGCGTGTCGGACGCGATGCTCAAGCATCTGCGGTTTCAGTCGGCCCCGTCCGCCCCGCAGCCGAATCAGCGCGAGTCCGCGACCGGCTTGATCCGCGTGGGCGCCTGTTGCGACGCCGAGGCCCCGGACGAAAAGCGGCGAGTGCAATTCGCGTCGGCCGACGAGATGAAGAAGCTGATGGAACAACTTCAACAGGACGCCAGGACGACGGTCATCGCCGCCCCCAAAGTGACGATGCTGTCCGGGGAACCGGCCACCATCCAAACCTTGGAACAACACCCCTGTGTCGGCGACTTGGGGATGGACGCCTCATTGACGGCCGTGGCGTCCGCGGATGCCCGCAAGGTGAAAGTGGTTCTGGACATGCGCGCGAGGGAGTTGGGCGAAGCCGTGACGCCGTCAATGAATGCGGCAGCCTCCGGCGGGCCGGACGGAAAAGCGGTCGCCACCACGCTTTCGCAGTTCGTGCAACTGCCGAAGGTCGTCACGCGCGGAATCAAGGACACGCTGGTGATCGCGGACGGCCAGTCCGTGATCCTCTACGCCGGGGCGGCCGAACACGATGTCCGTCGCGAATTCAGGCCGCCGGTCATCTCCAAGATTCCGTATGTCAATCGCCTTTACAAGAACGTCGGTTACGGCAAGGAAACGGACCACCTGTTGGTGGTGCTGACCCCGCGAATCATCAAGGAAGATTCGTGCTGTGCGGACAAGTGCAAGGCGGCGACGGCGACGGCCCCGGTCAAGTTGCTCGGCGACAACCAGTTGAACCTGCTCCTGAAGGCGTACCACGAAGCCTGCGCCGACAACCGCCCGGACGACGCCCGTCGGCTGGCCATCGAGTGTCTGGCCCTTGACCCGACCTGCTTCGGGAAGAAGTGACGGTCCGCCCCGCTTGCCCAAGGCTCCGAGTTCGGGTTGACACGCGCGACGGGAAGTGGCAAGCTTCCCGTCGCGCGTGTCTTCCCACGGAGTCTGCCCGATGCGACGATCCCCCCGATGGGCGTTGGCTCTCCTGTTCGCGGTTGCCCCGCTGACGGCCCAAGAAAAAACGACGACCCCGGCGGCCCTCAAGGCCGTCCCGTGCCCGGACATCTTCAAGGCCGTCCCGTGCCCTGGGTTCGCGGACGCGGTCCCGCCGCTCGTCACCTGCGAGATCAAGCTCGTTCGCGTATCGGACGCGGTGATGGAGCAGTTGAAGGCGCGGTTCCAAGCCGACCAGCCCGCGCCGGTCGAGATCAAGCGGGAGTTCGGCTCCGGCCTGTTCCGCGTCGGCTTCACGTTCGACCCCGCGGCCGCGGACGAGAGCCGGCGGGTGACGTTCGCGTCGGCCAGCGAGTTGAAGAAGCTACTGGAGATGGCGCAGCGGTCGGCGGCGACGAAAATCATCGCGGCGCCGCGGCTCGTCATGCGGGCCGGGGAGCCGGCCAAGATCGGCGTCGGCGCCCGACGACACTTCGCCACATCCGTGATGCTCAAGTCCGCGGACGGGCAGATGTCGCTCACGCCGAAGATGGAGGCCGTCGACGTCGGCACGCACGTCGAAATGACAGCCACGCCCGCCGCGGACGGCCAAGCGGTGACGTTGGCCGTCAACGCCCGCCTGACGGAGTTGGGCGAAGACGTGACGCCGTTGAAGCCCGTGGGTCTCGAATTGAAGGGGACGACGGCCGACGGCAAGCCGGCCACCGTCCCGGTGACGCAGTTCGTCGAGCAGCCGACCGTCATCACCCGCGGCGTGAAGGACACCCTGACGATCCCCGCCGGCCAGTCCGCGATCCTGTACGCCAGTCTCACCCCGCGCGCCGAAGGCGGCCCGGCTCCCCCTGCCAAACTCCCGCTCCTCAGTCGCCTCTTCAAGAACGTCGGGGCCGTCAAAGAGACCGACCACCTATTGGTGATCCTGACGCCGACCGTCGAGAATAACGTGAAGCCGGCCGCCGTGACGGGTGAAGCGAAAACACCGAGCGACGGCCAATTGGGCGTTCTGCTGAAGTCTTACCACGACGCCTGCGCCGCCGGCCGCAAGGACGACGCCCGCCGCTTGGCCATGGAGTGCTTGGTGATCGACCCGACGTGCTTCGGGAAGAAGTGACCGTCAGTTCGGCTCGCACGTCACGCCGAAGTGCTTGCCCAGCAACCCGACGACGTGGATGGCGCACCCGTTCATCAGCCGGTTGGCCGACTGCGACGTGTCGAACTCGAACCACGTCATGGGCGGCGTCTCGTCCGGCAGCGAGTGAAAATGGACGGTGACGAACAGCGAGTCGTCGTCCTCAATCTCGTACTGCCGGAACAGCGTGTCCGAGTCACCAAAGATGCTCCACCGGCGTTCCTCGTCCGGGAACACTTCCAGATGCCAAATGCCCGTGTGCTTGTGCGGGAACGTCAACTCCGATTGCCGGTCGCGGTCCGGCAGTTGACCGAGGACCGCCTCGACCGCTTGCTCGATCTTCGGCCGGTCCAGTGACGCCCACGGCAGTTTGTAGACCAACGACCAACTCATGGCGAAAACTCACGCGTGCAGCGGCGCCCCGGCCCACGCGGCGCGGGCGGCTTCGGCCATCGACTCGGACAGGGTCGGGTGGGCGTGCGTGATGCGGGCGATGTCTTCCGCGCTCCCCTTGAACTCGACGATGGTGACGGCCTCCGCGATCAGGTCGGATGCCCGCGGGCCGAAGATGTGGACGGCCAATACGCGGTCCGTGACGGCGTCCGTGATGATCTTCACCAGCCCCTCGGCCTCGTCCATGCACTTCGCCCGGCCGCTGGCGGCGAACGGGAACTTGCCGACCTTGTACGCCCGGCCGCTCTCCTTGATCTGCTCTTCCGTCGGGCCGACGCTGGACACCTCCGGCCAGATGTAGATCACGCTCGGGATGGTGTCGTAGTTCACGTGGGCGGGCTTGCCGGCCAGAATCTCGGCGAGGGCCACGCCCTCTTCTTGGGCCTTGTGGGCCAGCATTGGCCCGGCCACCAGATCACCGATGGCGTACACGCCGGGCACATTTGTCTGGAACTGGGCGTTCACCTCGACGCGGTTCGACTTCTCATCAAACTTCACGCCGGCCTCGGCCAGCCCCAACCCGTTGATGAACGGCTTGCGGCCGACGGCTACAAGAACTTTGTCCCCGGTGAAGGTCTTCTCGGCCCCGTCTTTCCCAGTCGTCGTCACGGTCACTTGGCCGCGGTTGACCTTGGCCCCCGTCACCTTGGTGTCCAAGTGGAACTCCAAGCCCTGCTTCTCCAGCGACTTCTTGACCATGCCAGCCAACTCGCCGTCGGTGAGCGGGAGAATCCGGGGCAGGAACTCCAGCACCGTCACCTTGGAGCCGAGTCTGGCCCACACGGAGCCGAGTTCCAGCCCGATGTACCCGCCGCCGACCACGATCAGGTTCTTGGGGACGCTTTGAAACTTCAGCGCGTCGGTCGAATCCACCACATATTCGTGGTCGAACTTCATGAACGGCAGTTCGATGATCTCGCTGCCGGTGGCCAGCAGCACGTTCTTGGCGTCCAGCGTTTCCTTGCCGCCGTCGGCCTTCGTCACTTCGACCTTATTGCCGGGAAGCAACTTGCCGGACCCGGTAAACGGCGTCACCTTGTTCTTCTTGAACAAGAAGCCGATGCCGTCCGTGAGGGACTTCACGACGCCGTCCTTGCGCTTCATCATGGCGGCGAGGTCGAGCGACACCTTCGAGACGCCGATGCCGTGCCGCGATAGGTTGTGCGAGGCGACGTGAAACAACTCACTGGAATCGAGGAGTGCCTTGCTGGGGATGCACCCGACATTCAGGCACGTCCCGCCGAAGGCAGGCCGCTTGTCGATGCACGCGACGCTCATGCCGAGCTGCGCCGCCCGCAACGCCGCCACGTACCCGCCGGGGCCGCCGCCGATCACGACGAGATCAAATGAGGGCATAATACTTTCGGAGTGAAGGGGTCAGATTTCCAGTAACATCCGCTCCGGCGCTTCCACGCAGTCCTTGATCTTCATTAAGAACTGCACGGCCTCGCGGCCGTCGATCAGGCGGTGGTCGTAGGAGAGGGCGAGGTACATCATCGGCCGGATGACCACTTGGTCGTTGACGGCCACCGGGCGCTTTTGGATCGTGTGCATGCCGAGGATGGCCGCCTGCGGCGGGTTGAGGATGGGCGTGGACAGCAGGGAGCCGAACACGCCGCCGTTGGTGATGGTGAACGTGCCCCCCTGCAAGTCGCCGACGCCGATCTTGCCGTCGCGGGCCTTGACGGCCAATTCGCCGATCTTCTTCTCGATGGCCGCGAAGCTCATGCGATCCGCGTCGCGGACCACGGGGACCATCAACCCGCGCTCGGTGCTGACGGCCACGCCGATGTCGTAGAAGTGCTGCTTGATGATGTCGCCGCCGTCGATGCGCGAGTTGGCGAGCGGGAACGTCTTCAGGGCCTCGATGGCCGCCTTCACGAAGAAGGACATGAAGCCGAGGCCGACGCCGTGCTTCTCCTTGAACTTCTCCTTGAACTTCTCGCGCAGGCCCATGACGGCCGACATGTCCACTTCATTGAACGTCGTCAGCGTGGCCGTCGATTGCTGCGACTCGACAAGCCGCTGGGCGATCCGCTGCCGGATGCCGGACATCTTCTCGCGCGTCTCGCGCTCGCCCGGCCGGGCCGGTGGCGGCGCGGGAGCCGGGGCCGGCGCTTGCTTCGCGGCGTACACGTCTTCCTTGATAACCCGCCCGCCGCGGCCCGTGCCGGCAATGCTATTGGGGTCAACTTTTTCTTCCTCGGCGGCGCGCTTGGCGGCCGGGGAGAGGACCGCTTCGCGAGAAGCCCCATCCCGCGGGCCGGCGTCCTTGTCCTTCGTCTCGCCGGGGGCTTCCTTCACGGCCTTGAACGTCCCGGTCGGCGGGCCAGACGACGACG
>JAYUGD010001197.1:0-2759 GCA_043767785.1 Zavarzinella sp.
GGGGCTGACGCCCCCCGCTCGCCAAGAGGGTTCCCCATGCAAGCGCTGCTCGACGAGTTCAAGGAAACGGCCGAAGCCTTCGTCGCCCAAGTGGACGACTTCGCCCTCCTCGTGCAGTGCCCAGGGGACGAGACCTCGCTGGTGTTGAAGATCCTCGCCGACATCGATCAGGCCAACGAGATCGACCGCTTCCTTTCCTTCGGCAACCCGTTCACGGCCGCCGAAACCTTCGTCGCCACGATGCGGCGGGAACTGGCCGAGCGCGTCCGGCTCGCCAACGTCGCCCTCGCGGAGACGGGCGACCCGACGTTCCCGCCGATGGCCGCCGACGCCCCGAAGGCGGGCGGGGCGGTGGGTCAGTTCATTCGGCTGATCGAAGACGCCAAGACGCTGTTGGAACACCCGGCCGGGCAACGGCTGATCTGGACGATGATGCCCATCGAGATCGCCGACCGGCCGGGGTGGGAGCGGTTCCTGCGGGAAGTGTTGGACCGGCCGCAGGTCGAGCCGTGGATGAACGAAGTGCGGCTCCTCGCGCGCGTGGACCGCGACCCGCCGCCGGAGTTGCGCAAGGCCCCCCGACACCGGCTGACGAAATTTGTCTTCGGGCCGGCCGAAGTGGAGAAAGGGCTGAAGGAGCAATCGACCGACCCGAACTTGCCGGAAGCGCAGCGGATGCAGGCCCTGTTGATGATCGTGATGATGGACGCCGCCCACGGCAAGACCGAGGCGGTCGCCAAGAACGGCCAAGTCCTGCGGGCGCACTTCGCCGAGGCCAATCAACC
Organism: Zavarzinella sp.; assembly: GCA_043767785.1. Taxonomy (GTDB): domain Bacteria; phylum Planctomycetota; class Planctomycetia; order Gemmatales; family Gemmataceae; genus Zavarzinella. Next base: position 786 of record JAYUGD010001197.1, read on the forward strand.
GGGCAACTTGGCGATGGTGATCGACGCCGAGGGGACCGCCGAGCGCATGAAGGGGCGGTGGCCCGAGGCCCAGAAGAAGTACGAGGAAGCCTTGGCGCCAGCGGCTGCCGCCGAGAGTCCCGTTGTCCTGCGGCAAGTGATCCAACACTTGGCCGACGTGACGTGGGAGACGCAACAGTACGCGGACTCGGCCGAGTACCACCAACTCGTGGCCGACTTGGCGATGGCCATGAGCGACGCGGACGGCCGGGCCGACGCGCTGGAAAAGAAGGCCGAGGCCCTGGAGAAGATCGCCCGCCCCGCGGAGGCGATCCCGCCGTGGGAAGAGGTGTTCACCTTGGGGCACACGATCGAAGAATTACGGCCGCGAATCCGGCCGAGTTTGCATAACCTTCGGAGACTTTATCAAGCGACCGGCCAGCGCGAGCGCGTGGCCGAAGTGGACCGGGAGTTGGCCCGATGAGCGAACCCGGCAATTCCCCCGGCGTGATTTCGTCCGCCGTCAGCGGGGCGGTCAGGCCGCTCGTTGAGGCGCGGAACGCCGTCGCGCACCTGTTGAACCCGCCCCCGCCGGCCGAGGGCGCGGCCCCGCAGACGGACGCCCAGAAGACGGCGTCGCAGGCCCACGACGCCGCGGCCATCGCGCAAGGGGCCGGGGCGGCCGCGGGGGGCGTGTCCAAGGCCATCAGCATCATGCAGAACCCGCTCGGGGCGGCGGCCAACTTGATCGGCGGGGCGGCCGACGAGAAGATCGCCAACCTGACGGCCGGCCTTTCCGCCGCCTTGCCGTCGTTCCCGGCGGCCGTCCTCTCCATGCCGGCTCTGGGGATTCCGCACGCCCACATCGCCCACCCGCCCAGCGGGCCGGCCCCGATCCCGCCGACGCCGTTGCCGCCGTTCGGCCCGATCATGCTGGGGACATGCGTGTCCGTGTTGATCGGCAAACTGCCGGCCGCCCGGTGCGGCGACATCGGCATGAGCCCGACGTGCATGGGCATCCCGCCGACCTCGCTGTACGAGATTTACACCGGCTCCTCGAAGGTGTTCATCGGCGGGGCGCGGGCCGCCCGCATGTTGGACATCACCTACCACTGCAAGTCCTCGCCGCCGGCCGGCAAGCTGGCGACGGTCAGTTGCAAGATGGCCAAGGTGGCCGGGGCCGTCGGCAAGGTGGCCAGCGTCGCCGGCAAAGTGGCCCTCGCGGCCTCGGTGATTTCGCAAGTGGCCGCCATCGAGGAGTCGGTCGCCAACGACGACGGGGCGATGGCCGCCGCCCAAGGGTTGGCGCTGGCGATGATGGCCGCCCAAATGGCCGCCGACGCCGCCGCGGCCGCCCTCAGCGCGTCGATGGGCAAAGACCTCCCGTGCGTGCCGCCGGGGACGCTGGGCGCCATCTTGATGGGCGTGCCCAACGTGCTGATCGGCGGTTTCCCGATGCCCAACTTGGCCAAGGTGGCCGAGGCATTGCTGAAGAAGCTCAAGGGGAAGCGACACATCCCGTGCATCCCGGCGCCGGGCACCTTCCAGGCCGGGGCGCCGATCAACGTGCTGACCGGGGCCACGTTCCACGATTACCAAGACTTCACGCTCCCCGAGCCGACGCCGTTCACGTGGACGCGGCACTACAACTCGTTCTGGACCGCCCAAGACGGCATCCTCGGCCGCGGCTGGCGGCACGGCTTGCAGCACGAGCTGCGGCCCACCGTGGACGGCCTGCACTACCGCGACCCGCAGGGGCAGGATTATTTCTTCCCCCCCGTGACCATCGACCGCCCGGCGACCGCCGGCGGGTTTCGCCTGCGGCGCGGGCCGAACGGCGAATACCTGCTCGACGCGACGAGTGGTCCGGCGTTGGAGTTCAGCCCGGACGCCCAAGGCCGGTGCGTCAACGCCCGAGCGCTGCGGCACGCCGGCGGCTACCGGCAACAGGTCGGCGTGGACGCCGCCGGCCGCGTCGCCGGCATGACGGATTCG
>JAYUGD010001198.1:0-19796 GCA_043767785.1 Zavarzinella sp.
CCTCGGCGGCCGTCACCTTCGCGTGCGCGATGGCCGTGTACCAATACCGTTGGCGGTCTCGCGGCGGCAGGTCGTCGGGATTCAGGCCCAATTCGCGGACGAGTTCCTTGTCCCAGCGGATGACCTGAAAGATCTTGGCAAGCTCCCGCCACGTGACGCCGGAGGAGACAACTGTTCCGTCGGCGCTTCGAATCGTACGGCCGATGACGACGTGTAAAATGGCGCGGAATTGGCCGCGCACCAATTGGTGTCGGCATAGGGTTTCCAAGAAATCGACCAGCCGATCCATGACTTAGGGTGCCGCCGCTTCCCGTGGACTCTTGTCTATCTTACCCATCCGACCAATTTTGGGCAGTCTAACAAGTCATCGGCGACATTCGCACTGGAACTTTAATGTCATTTATCCCATCATCTTGACGAGTACCGATTTGGGTATCGAGTCGAAGTTGGTGTCCGAGATGAAAACAGCCCCGCTGGAGGCGGCGATTCGTCTCATATCGTCCGGCATCCCTTCTAACGCCGTGGTGAATATCACTTGTGACTTCCCATGCCGGCTCGTCAGGAGAGGGCATGTCACGCGCGGCGCGCCGGGCAATCGCCATTCTCCGACGGTGGAACCCGTCACCAAATCATAGGCGACGGCCAGCCCGAACTCGGCCGGCGCGGGGTTGTAAAAAGCGATCAAGGCAGAGCCGTCTCCCGTGTCCGTCATGCCGTCCGGAAAGCCGATGGCACTGGCGAGGTCCAACATCGTCCCGTCAAGTCGTAATCGCGGTGGTGACACATCAAGGTGGTAGCGGCGAACGCACCGCGTCGGCGTGTCGATGTCGTAAAGCGTGTAGCCGTCGCCGGCGGAGTGAAGGATTTTTCCGTTCGAGCAGGTCTGTCCGCTTGCCAACTCGCGCAATGTGTTGTTCTCCGCGTTGAACAGGTACAGGTGGCCGATTGGCTCTTTGAAGCGAACGTCCTTTGTGCCAAACACTACGAACCGGCCGTCGGGCGTCGCTTCGCCATCGTTAATGATCGTCCACGGGCTGCCGTCGGAAATCGTGTTGAGCGGGGTCCACGCCTTTAATTTCAAATTGAACAAACCGATCTGTTTGGACATCCCGACCAAGACGACGTTTGGAATTGTCGTCGGCAGGAAGAATCCCGGCCGGCCGGGCAAAATCCGAGACTGCGTTTGGCCCGTGTCCCAATCCCGCAGCCAGATCGCCCCCGCGGTCGCATCTGGTGTAGTCTGGATGTTAACCCATCCCAGCATCGACTTGCCGTTCCACTCGACACAGCGCGGCCCTTCGGGCAGAAAACCGTCGGCCACCGTCGGCGGCGCGGTCAACACTTCAGCAGTGTGAATTGGGTGGCTCATGGAAAATCCCCGCGGCTCGGAATACGGTTTCTGGAGTCAGGATCATCGTACCGGCCCCCGGGGAAAGGTCTCACATGTGGCTCGCGGGCAAAAAAGCGCTCATCACGGGCAGCACCAGCGGCATCGGCTTGGGCGTGGCTCACGCCTGCGTGGAGGCCGGGGCGGCAGTGGTGGTCACGTCCGAGCGGCCCATCGTGGATTTGCCAGACATTAGCGCTTTCGCGGACGGGAAGCACGCCCATTACCTTCAGGCGGACTTGAAGACCGACGGGGAGCCGGCCCGCTTGGTCGATGCCGCGTGGGAAAAGCTCGACGGGTTTTCGATCCTGATCAACAACGTCGGAACGTTTCGGGAACCGAGCTTCGCGGACCTGACGTGGAAAGACTTCGAGTTCATTTTTCGGCTGAACGTCTGGGCCGCACTCGCCACGACGCAGCAGTTCGTGAAGCGATGCCGGCAGGCGGGGCAGGGAGGGCGAATCCTGTTCACCACATCGCTCAACGGTTCCCGGTCGGAGCCGGCCCACACACTGTACGACGCCAGCAAGGGGGCGATCAACGCCTTGACGCGTCAACTCGCCATCGAACTCGCCCCGGACTTCACGACGGTCGCCATCGCCCCCGGTCTGGTGGAGACGCCGTTGACGGACATGGGCCTCCGCTCGGACCCGGCCGCCCGCCAAGCCGTGTTGGATCAAATCCCCGTGCGGCGCATCGCCACCGTGGAGGATATTGCCCAGTGGTTCGTGTTCCTCGCCTCCGACGCGGCGAGTTATTCGACCGGGAGCGTCATCAACGTGGACGGCGGCTTGGACGCCCAGCAGATGCCGACCCGGCCGCTCAGCGGCGGGGAACAAAAAATCGCACGGCCGTCATGATCTCCCGCTGAGGATGGCGAGCAACTCGCGCGCGGCCTTCTCCGGATCAGCCGCTTGCGTGATGGCGGCGGACACGGCCACCCGCGTCGCCCCCGCCTGAACCGCCGGCCGGATCGTGTCGCGGTTGATGCCGCCGATGGCGAAGGCAGGGACGGCGTTTTGCTGCACAGCATGGCAGAGGAACTCAAGACCGGCGAATGTCTCGAATTGCTTGGTTGTCGAGGGGAACGTCGGGCCGACCCCCACATAGTCTGCCCCGGTCGCAATTGACTCGGCCAATTGCGAAGAGTTGTGCGTACTGACGCCGATCAGCATATCGGCAGGAACGAGTCGGCGAACTTCCGTGATCGGCAAGTCTTCTTGCCCCAGATGGACGCCGTCGGCCCCAACGATTCTCGCGATGTCCGGCCGGTCATTCACGATGAACAGTGCCCCGGCGTCGCGGGTCCATTGCCGTACTTGGGTCGCTGTCATCAGACGGGTGCGATCTTCGCCGCTTTTCTCCCGCAACTGAACCACGGAGACGCCGCCGGCGATGGCGCCGCGGACAGTCGCTTCCAAGCCGAGGGGGCACGCATCGGACGAGACGAGCAGATAGAGTTTCGCGTCGGCCAAGCGTTGCCGGGCCGGGGCCGCGAGGAACAAGTCCTTTTCGGCGGTGTAACTGCGATACCGCAGTTGTTCGATCTTCGCCGCGGCCGCCGGGTCGATGACTTTGCCGAACTCCTCCAGCGAGCGCAGGGCTTCTTGAAGCCGTTTCACGTTCACGCGGGCGACCTCGTGAACGTCCGCGCGTCGGCCTTCCCCCGGCGTGGTGATTGTTGTGCCCACATCGCCGACGGTGTCCCGGCTCTCCAGCGTGGCTAACGCCGGGTGGGACCGCAGGACGGCCGCAAAATCGTGGCGCATCGCCTTAAAGGTCTGCGCGCCCCGCGCGTCGTTGAGCGCCAAGCGGGCGTAGTCGTCCAACACGCGGAGCGCTTCACGGACGCGGTTGGCGTTCGCGTCGCACACGCGCTGAGTGGGCGTGTGGTCCGCCAATATCGGCGTCGGGTCGGGTTCCGTGGTTCGGATGATTTCCTGCGTCGTGTTCCGTGAGAATTGGTCGGACGCGCCGCCGTGCTTCTCGATCAGCGTTCGCCAGGACGCATCTTGGGCAAGCAGGGTCAACAGCAAGTATTCGCCGGTGACGACCGCTTCCCCGTGGTCGGTCGTCGTTTCGCGGGCCAGCGTGAGAAATTTGCGTTGGTACGTCAGCTTCGGGGGCAGGGCGACCAGTTCCGCGCGCAACTCGGCTACCCGGCAACCCCCGGCGGCCAACAGTTCGGCGGGCCGGGAATCGTCGTCGGCGATCAGGGCGGCCAGCAGGCGGGCCAAGTCCAGTTCTTCCACCGCCGACGCGGTCCGGGCGGCCGCGACGGCCCGCTCCGCGGCCGGGCTGAGGTCGGTCTTCATGGCGATTATCTTAACCCGATTCCGCGAAATGGGTCCCTCAATGTCGGGGCCAACCGGCCGCCCGCATAATCGGCATGACATCTAGCACCGAATGGCGAGGCCTTCAATCTCTCCTGCCCGCACCTTTCCCACCTTGCGCGGTCGGCTGACCAAAGCCGATAAAACTGTTCGCGGCACGGATCGCCGCGGTGATGGTCGCCCGTGCGGCGCGGAAGGGATTCCATGAGGCAGTTTCGACCGGCCGGCATCGCGCTTTTTGTCTGTGTCCTCGGCGGCTTTGCCCACGGGCAGACGGTGATGCCGCGGAAAATGGGCAAGCCAGTTGACCTGCCGCCGGCACTGGCCACGTCGGACAAGGCCGTCGGGGACACAACCGCCACGCCTGTCAGCGTCATGCGGTACGCCCTCGCCGACGCCATTCGCATCGGGCATGATCGGCACCCCAGCATCCAAGCCCTTCAGTCGAGTCTCAAAGCCTCGCAAGAGAAAATGAAGGGGCTGAAAGAGGTCCACTACATCAGCGTCGGCCTGCTCCCAGACCTCAAAACGCGCAAGCAACAACTGGAATTGGGCATTCAAGCCGCCGTCGCCGAACTCGGCCAAGCGGAACACGATGTCACCTACGCCGTGATCCGCTGCTACTACACGGTCATTTACGCCCGCGAACAGGCCAAGGTGGGCAAAGACCTCGTCGATCAACTGGACTTGTACCTCGAACAAGTCCGCAAGATCGTCAACAGCAAGGGGGGCGGGGTCAAGGGCGTCAACAAGGACACCGAGGACAAACTCGTCATCATCATCGGCGAGGCCACGGGCAAAATGCTGGACGCCGAGTCGGGCGTGGCGCGGGCCAGGGCCGCCTTGCGGGAGGCGATGGGCTTGGGACCGGACGTGGAAGTGGACGCCGCCGACGAACTACTGCCGGACGTACGGGCCGAGTTCACGAAGGCGGCGATCATCGCCCACGCCCTCGGCCGCCGCGGAGAAGTCCGATTGGCCGGGATCGGGGCGCAGGTGACGCAACTGGAAGTCGTCGCCCAGTGGTCCCGGCAGTTCAACATTCAAGTGGGGACGTTCGCCAACGGCGGGGACATCCACTCGCGACAGGTGCCGGTTGCCTCGCGGGAACCGGAGTACCGGCCGGGGGCCATCCCCCCGGAAATGCCGTCTCAGTTGGCCGGCCACCGCACGACGCGCGCGGCCATTGCCCAACAGTTTTATGAGCGGTCCGAAAAGGTCGCCGAACAGGCCCGAAATTTGGTCGTCCTGGAGGCCGAGGTCGGCTTCGCTCGGTACGCGGAAGCCTCCAAGAAAGTGACGACTTTCAAGGAAGCCTCCGTCGCCGGCCGATCGCTGATCGAGCGGCAGCGGGAGGCCGCCGGCGGAAACCTCACCAAGGAGGACATGCTGATGAACGAAGTGTCCGCGACCCGTTCCTTCGCCGCTTACAACTTGGCGCTCTACGAGCAGATTATCGCGTTGGCGAACTTGGAACGCATCACCGCCGGGGGAGTTCGGGTCAACTTCCCCGGCCGGTAGGCCGATATTCCCTTGTCCGCCGGGGCGGTTGCCCAATTCGCCCCGGCGCGTCGCGTGGCTACCATCCCGGCCCGGACGGCGCCTAGCATCGAAGTATTGGCCTTTGCGAGGAAGACCACGTGACCCGACGTTGCTTAACGCCCCTCGTCTGTTGCGTAATCCTCGCCGCCGGCCTGCGCGCTGACGGCGGCGAGCCGGTCAAGATTGGCATCGCCCGCAGCATTTTCCGGGACGTGCCGCCGGCCCTGCTGAAGTTTGCCAACCAGCCGTTCCTGGACTTGATGAAGTCGCAGACAGGCTTGGACGGAGAGGTCTTCTGCGACGCCGAGGCGATGAATCTGGCCCGCGACGTGGACAACGGCAAGTTGCAGCTCGGTGTTCTCTCCGGCCACGAGTACGCTTGGGCGAAACAAAAGTACCCAGACTTGGAGCCGCTCGTTTGCTCGGTTCCTAAGCCGCGGGAAGTGCAGGCGTTCATTCTGATCCGGCACGACAACAAGGCCGCCAGCCTGGGGGACATGAAGGGCGCCAAACTCGTGCTGGCCGCCGGGCTGAAGGACCACGCCAAGTTGTTTTTCGAGAAGCGCAAGTCGGAGGAGTTGGGGTCGGAAGCCTTTTGCAGCCTCGCCAAGACCTCGACCGTCCACGACGCCATTCACAAGGTCATCGACGGCGACGCAGATATTACGGCCGTCGATCAAGCGTCGTGGAGCTACTTCCAAAAGCTCTACCCCGGCCCGGCCCAGAACGTCAAAGTCTTGGCCAAATCCGACGTGTTCCCGCCGAACGTCGTGGTCTGCAAGAAGGGGGCGTTGCCCGCGTCAGTCATGTCGAAATTCCGGGACGGGATGCTGGCGGCCCACCAGAACCCGCGCGGGGCCAAGCTCCTGCTGACAGTGAAGATCGACCGATTCGACAGACTGCCGGAAAACTATGCGGACATGGTGAAGGACAGCCTCAAGAACTATCCGGCTCCGCCCCAAGACCAAGCGCGGGCCGACAAATAACCCGACTTCCTGTCTCAAATGACCTAATCAGAAACCCTCGGCCTCTGCCGGGGGTTTTCTCGTTGATACTGTACTAGCGTACATTGGTTGAACGGGGCGGGACGGTTATCATTTCACCTATTCCTCCCAAATTCAATGCTCAGTGAGGGGCGGGTCCGGGGTATGGCTGAGAACATTCTGACGGTTTCCATCGCGAAAGAAACGCACGAACGATACTTGCGCTACGCCATGTCGGTCATCACGTCGCGCGCGCTGCCCGACGTGCGGGACGGCCTCAAGCCCGTGCAGCGGCGCATCTTGTACGCGATGTACAACGACCTGCGACTGACGTTCGACAATCGGACGCTCAAGTCGGCCCGCATCGTCGGGGACGTGATGGGGAAGTACCACCCGCACGGCGACTCGAGCATTTACGACGCGATGGTGCGCATGGCTCAAAGTTGGGTGATGCGGGCTCCGCTCGTTCACGGACAGGGGAACTTTGGCTCGGTGGACGGCGACCGCCCGGCCGCCCATCGCTACACGGAAGCCAAGTTAACGGCCATCGCCGATTACCTCATGCGAGAGTTGCGGCAGGAGACGGTCGAAACGCGGCCGACCTACGACAGCCAAATGCGCGAGCCGGTCGTCCTGCCGGCCGAGTTCCCCAACCTGCTCGTCAACGGGTCGTCCGGCATCGCCGTCGGCATGGCGACCAACATCCCGCCGCACAACTTCGGCGAAGTGCTGCGGGCCTGCGTCTTGATGATCGACCAGCCGGAGGTGACGACGGCCGTACTGATGGAAAAGATCAAGGGGCCGGACTTCCCCCTCGGCGGCAAGATCGTCACGGACCGCTCGACGTTGCGCCGAATTTACGAAGAGGGCGACGGTAGCATCAAGGTGCAGGCCGAGTGGAAGACGGAGGCCGAACGGGGCAAAATTCCGCAGATCGTCATCACGTCCATTCCTTACGGCACGGACAAGGAGAAGATCGAAAACGACATCGGCATGATTATCGAGACTCGCAAGTTGCCGGGGGTCGTCGGGCTGACCAACGAGACGACGCAGAAGGAAGGCTTCCGCATCACGCTGGACCTAAAGCCGGGGACCGACCCGAACCTCGTGATGGCCTACCTGTATCGGCACACGGACTTGCAGTCGAACTTCGCCTACAACCTCACCTGCCTCGTGCCCGGAAACGACGGCTCCACGCGGCCGGAACGGCTTGGGTTAAAAGCCATCCTGCGCCACTTCCTCGACTTCCGCTTCGTGACGGTGAAGAAACGGTTCGAGTACGACTTGGCCGTGCTGCGGAAGCGAATCCACATTCTGGAAGGCTTCCGCATCATCTTCAACGCGCTGGACCGGGCGATCAAGCTCATCCGCGAGTCGAACGGCAAGCAGGACGCCGCCCAGAAACTGATGAAGGAATTCGACTTGGACGCGATCCAGACGGACGCCATCCTCGACTCGCAGTTGTACAAGATTGCCCAAATGGAGATCCGCAAGATTCTCGACGAACTGCGGGAGAAGCTGGAGCAGGCCGCCCAAATCGAGGCGATCCTGAAGTCTCCCAAAAAGTTGTGGGGCGTGATCCGCGACGAACTCGAAGCATTGGAGGCGAAGTTCAGCACGCGCCGCGCGACGCGGATGGCCTCCGACGACGACGTGCTGGAGTTCAACGAGGAAGCCTACATCGTCAAGGAGAACACGAACGTCGTGCTGACGCGGGACGGGTGGATCAAGCGCGTGGGCCGACTCGTCAACGTGGACACGACGCGCGTGCGGGAGGGCGACCAAGTGATCGCCGTCGCCCCGGCCTCGACTCTCGACCACATCGTCTTTCTCGCGGACGACGGCACCGCCTACACGATGCGCGTCAACGAGATCCCGGCCAGTTCCGGGTACGGCGAGCCGATCACGAAGTATTTCCGCGTCGCCGACCAAGTGAAAGTCATCGCCGCCGAGACAACGGACGAACGCTTTGTCCCCGCCGAGGTCAAGGGCGCGCGCGGCGACGTGCCCGGCCCGTACATTCTCGTCGGCACGAGCGACGGATACGTGCTCCGCACGCCGTTGCTTCCATTCCGCACGGCGTCAACAAAGGCCGGTCGCCGTTACGTCCGCCTCAGCGACGGCGAAAAGGTGATCTACGCCCAAACGCTCCTCGGCTACGAGGAGAGCATGTTCCTCGCCTCGCGGGACGGGCATGTCATCCACTTCGACTTGAAGGAAATCAACGTGCTGTCCGGGGCCGGCAAAGGGGTCATCGGCATCAAACTCGGGGACAAGGACGTGTGCATCGGCGGGGCGGTCATCTCCAACCGGCACGACGCCCTGCGCGTGGAAACTAGCGGCGGCATCAACAAGGAGTTTCGCCGCGGGGCGCACAAATTGGTCGGCCGCGGCGGCAAGGGCACGGAAGTCGTCAAGCGAGCGGAACTAGCCCGCGTGATCCCGCCGGGGATCATGCTCACCGATTGGGAACTCGTGGAGCAAGGGAAGATCAAGGAAGCCCGCACCCGCAGCGAGGAGCGCAACGGGGCGGCGGACGAGGATGCGAACGGGGAACTGTTCGAGTAAGATTGTTTAGCCGCGACGCGAAGTCTTCGGAGCGGAGCGCGGCACGTCACCCACGAAAATTTTCACCGCCCACGCAGAACATTTGGTTCATCAGGATTTTGACCATGTCAACAGGAACCGCCCCCAAGGCGTACACCACCGAGTCGTCCATCCAAGTGCTGGAGGGCCTTGAACCCGTCCGCAAGCGGCCGTCCATGTACATCGGCAGCACGGACGTGAAGGGGCTGCACCACCTCATCTGGGAAATCGTTGACAACGCCGTGGACGAGTACCTGAACGGCCACGCGGACGCGATTCAGGTGACGCTGCACAAGGGCGGGGACGCCATCACCGTGCAGGACAACGGCCGCGGCATCCCGGTGGACCTCCACCCGAAGCACAAGAAGTCCGGGCTGGAACTCGTCCTCACGGTGCTGCACGCCGGCGGCAAGTTCGGCCAAGGGGACGGGTATTTCTACTCCGGCGGCTTGCACGGCGTGGGGGCGTCCGTGGTCAATGCCCTCTCCCGCAAACTGGTCGCCACCATCCGGCGGGACGGCTACGAGTGGCGGCAGACCTACGCGAAGGGGACGCCGACGAGCAAGGTGGAAAAGCTCGACAGCTTCCGCGGCCACGGCACGCTGATCTATTTCGAGCCGGACGAGACGATCTTCAAGCACACGAAGTTTTCGGGCGAAGACATCAAGGAACACTTGGAGGCGATGTCCTACATCCACTCCGGGTTGAAGATTGTGTTCAAGGACGACACGACCGGCGAAAGCCACGACCTGACGCACCCCGGCGGCATCCCCGATTACCTGCGCGAACTCATCCGCATCACGCAGAAGCCGACCATCACGGAGTCGCCGTTCACCCTGAAGCGGGACGACGGCCAGCGCATGGAGTGCGCCTTACAGTGGACCGAGTCCACGGAAGAGACGCTCCGGTCGTATGTGAACGGCATCCGCACCGCGTCCGGCGGGACTCACGAGAGCGGGCTGAAAGGGGCCATCGTCAAGGCGATCCGGAATTACATGGAGACGCACAAGGTCAACACGAAGGGGTTGCAGATCACGGCCGAGGACATCCGCGAGGGGATCGTCGGCGTGCTGTCCGTCTTCGTGCGCGAGCCGATGTTCCAAGGGCAGACCAAGGAGAAGCTGAACAACCCGGAAATGACCGCGCTCGTCGAAGCGTTCGTGCGGCCCGGCTTAGAGACGTGGCTGAACGGCAACACTTCGGCCGCCGACCAGATCGTCGGCCGCATCGTGCTGGCGGCCAAGGCCCGGCTGGCGTCGCGGGAGGCGGCGACCGAAGTAAAGCGGAAGGCCATCGGGCAACGGCGACTCAACTTGCCCGGCAAATTGGCCGACTGCAAGGCGACCGACCGGGACCAGACGGAGTTGTTCATCGTCGAAGGAGACTCGGCCGGCGGGTCGGCGAAACAAGGGCGGGACAACCGCACGCAGGCCGTGTTGCCGTTGCGCGGCAAAATCCTGAATTCCGAGGGGATGGCGACCTCAAAGGCCCTGAACAATCAAGAACTCAACGACCTCGTGACGGCCATCGGGACCGGGGCCGGGGACCGCTACAACCCGGCCGGCCTGCGCTACAGCAAGATCATCCTGCTCATGGACGCGGACGCGGACGGGCACCACATTTCCACGCTGCTGCTCGACTTCTTCTTCCGCCACATGACGGACCTGATCCGCAAGGGGCACGTCTACGTCGCCCAACCGCCGCTGTACCGCATCGATGTGGGCAAAGAAACCTACTGGGCTAGGGACGACAACCACAAGGAAGAGATCCTCGCCAAACTGCGGGCCAACGCCCGCTACGAGGTGACACGCTTCAAGGGGTTGGGCGAGATGGACGCCAAAGTATTGAAAGAAACGACGCTCGACCCGAAGCAGCGAATCCTTCTGAAAATCGAGATCGACAACCCGCTGAAGGCCGACGAAGTGTTCGACCACTTGCTCGGCAAGGACGCCTCGCACCGCTACACCGAGATCATGCGGAACGCGGAAAAGGTGGCCGCGGAAGAAATCGACGTGTGAGGGGAGCCGATGACATCGGAAGACGGGCGGGTGGATGTGGTCGCGGTCGCCCCGCACCCGGACGACATTGAACTGACCTGCGGCGGCACGCTCGCCAAACTGGTGAGCCAAGGGTACACCGTCGGCATCATCGACCTCACCACCGGCGAGCCGACGCCGCGCGGCAGTGAAGAAACCCGCTTGAAGGAAGCCGAGGAGGCCCGCCGCGTCCTCGGCGTTCAGCTCCGCGTCAATCTCGGCCTGCCCAACCGCGTGCTGATGGACGGGCCGGACGTGCGCTTCGCCCTGGGCGCGCAACTCCGCAAATGGCGGCCGCGGGTGATGATTACCGTCGCCGGGCGAACGCCGGCCGCGTCACCCGACCACCATCAAGCCCACCTTTTGGCCGAAGCCGGCCGCTTCTACTCGCAACTCACCAAATGGGACGACCGCTTCGGCGGGACGGCCGCGTACCGCGTACCGCAATTGGTGTACGCCCCCCTGCCGTTCGACGCCGAACAACGGCTGTGGCACAGCACGTTTGTCATCGACATCACGGACACGATGCCGCAAAAGCTGGCGGCCGTGCGGGCGTACCAGTCGCAGTTCGACGAATCCCGCGCCAAGATGGTCGATCACTTCCTGACCGGCTCGAACGCTTACCACGGGGCGCGGTGCGGCTTCACCTATGGGGAGTTTTTCGCCCTCCCGCAACCGCTCGGGGCGACCGATTTGGTGTCTTTGGTGGCCGGCGCCGGCGGCAGCGCGGGGCAACATTCTCCTGGCAAAGATCACCTGCCGATGGGCTGACGTGGTTTCCCTTGAGCGCGAGTGTCTAAGATTCACGGTATGTCCACTCGGATTCGCACCCGCGCATGAAGTCCCCCCCGTCGGTCATCATCATCGGCGCCGGCCCCGGCGGGCTGGCCGCCGCGCTGCTTTTAGCCCACGCAGGGGTGAGCGTCCGCGTGATCGAGCGGTTGCCGCGCGTCGGCGGCCGGTGTTCGGCAATCGAAGAGCGGGGCTTCCGCTTCGACCTCGGCCCCACGTTTTTTCTTTACCCGCTCGTCCTCAAACGCATTTTCCGGCTGATCGGCCGCGACCTGCACGCCGAAGTCCCGATGGTGCGACTGGACCCGCAATACCGACTGGTCTTCGGCGAAGGCGGGGAACTGCGCTGCACCGCGGACATGACGCGAATGGCCGCGGAGATCGCCCGCTTCGCCCCGCGCGACGCGGCCAATTTGCCGAAGTACCTCGCCGAGAATCGGCACAAGATGGCGTCCTTCCGGCCAATCCTGGAACGGGCTTTCCTCGGGTGGAAAGACCTCGCGTCGTGGGACTTGATGAAACTGCTGCCGGTCCTGCGGCCGTGGCGGTCGGTGGACTCGGACCTGAAGCGCCACTTCGCCGACCAGCGAACTCGGCTGGCGTTCTCGTTCCAAGCCAAGTACCTCGGCATGTCGCCGTTCAACTGCCCGAGCCTGTTTACGATCCTTTCGTTCCTCGAATACGAGTGGGGCGTGCATCACCCCATCGGCGGATGCTCCGCCGTCTCGGAGGCGATGGCCCGCGTCGCCGAAGAAATGGGCGTGACCATCTCTCTCGGCGAGGAAGTGACCGGGCTAAACTTCGACGGTCGCCGCGTGACCGGCGTGAAGACCACGCAAGGGGAGTACGCCGCCGATAAGGTGGTCATCAACGCGGACTTTTCGCGGGCGATGTCTCGCCTCGTACCCGACCGCTTGCGGCGGCGGTGGACGGACCGCAAGCTGGCGAAGAAAAAATACTCCTGCTCGACGTTCATGATGTACCTCGGCGTCGAGGGCCTCTACGACCGCGTCGATCACCACACGATCTACACGGCGAAAGACTACGTCGGCAACCTCGCGGACATCGTCGGCGGCCAACGGCTATCGGACGACACGTCCTTTTACGTGCAGAACGCGGGTGTCACGGATTCCACGCTCGCCCCGCCGGGGCACAGCACGCTTTATGTGTTGGCCCCGGTCGCCCACCAGAGCGACCGGATCGACTGGAAGATTGAGACGGCCCGGTTTCGCCGACAAGTGCTCGATCAACTGCCCAAAGTGGGCATCGCCGATGTGGAACGCCGCATTCGCTTCGAGAAGGTGATTACCCCCGCCGACTGGGAGGGGAGTTACGAAGTCTTCAACGGGGCGACGTTCAACCTCGCCCACAATCTGCGGCAGATGCTCCACCTGCGGCCGAGAAATCGCTTCGAGGACTTGGACTCCGTGTACCTCGTCGGCGGCGGGACGCACCCCGGCAGCGGGCTTCCGGTGATTTACGAGTCGGCCCGCATTACCAGCCGACTGTTGCTCCAAGATCTAAAAATAGACGCCGGGTGGTTGGACGAACGGGAGACGGCGGCGGTTTGAAATTGGCGAGGATTATCAATGGGGACGGCCGGGCGGGTGGCGGTGATTGGCGGCGGCCTCGGCGGCTTGGCCGCGGCATGCACGCTGGCGGCGCGCGGGCGCTCGGTCACACTGTTCGAGCAAAGCTCGTGGGTGGGCGGCAAGGCGGCCGTGCTGGAAGCCGACGGCTACCGCTTTGACATGGGGCCGACGATCCTCACTCTGCCCAGCGTGCTGCGGAAAATCTTCGGCGAGGCCGGTCGCCAACTCGAAGACTATCTCGATCTCATCCCCCTCGATCCGCAATGGCGAAGTTTCTTCCACGACGGCTCCATTCTCGACTTGTCGGCCGACGTGGACAAAATGGCCGCCGACATCGAACGCTTCTCTCCCGGCACGAAGTCGGCGGCGGGGTATCGGCGATTCATGAAGTTTGCCGAGCGGATGAACAGCGTCAGCGACCGCTTCTTCTTTTGGAAGTCCGTCGGCGGGATGCGCGACCTCTTCGACCTCAAGAATTCGCTCTCGTTCAAAAGCCTTGCCGACGTGGTGGCCATGCGAATGGGCAAGTCCGTGAGCGAGACCGTCCGCGATCACGTGCCGGACGAGCGCGTGGCCCAAATGTTGGACCACTTCACGCAGTACGTCGGCTCCTGCCCCGACGCCAGCCCGGCCGTCCTGTGCGGCATCGCCCACATGCAAACAGATGAAGGCGTGTGGTACCCGCGAGGCGGCACGCGAGCCGTTCCGGCCGCCTTCGAGAAGCTGGCGGGTGAGTTGCACGTCGACATCCGTACCAACACGGGCATCCAATCAATCGTCACGGCTGACGGCAGGGCCACCGGTGTCATCACCGAGCCCGGCGAAGAATTGTCATTCGACGCTGTCGTGTCCAACGCCGACGCCGTCCGCACGCACCGCGAGTTGCTCGGCGGTTCGTTGCCGAAATTCGAACACCGCCGGCCGTACGAACCGGCGTGTTCAGGCGTCGTGCTGTACCTCGGACTTAAGAAGCGTTACGACCACTTGCTGCACCACAACTTCGTCTTCTCGCGGCATCCCGAGGACGAGTTCCGCGAGATTTACGAAATCGGCGAACCGGCCCAAGACCCGACCTGTTACGTCTGCGCCCCGGCCGTCACGGAACCCGGCGTGGCGCCCACCGGCGGGGAAGCGCTGTACGTCCTCGTCCACACGCCGTACCTGCGGCCGCATCACCACTGGGAAAAAATGTACCCCGCGTATCGGCAAGTCATTCTCGACAAGTTGAAGTCAACCGCCGGACTCACGGACATCGAAGACCGCATCGCGTTTGAGTCTTGCCTCACGCCCGAAGACATTCACCGCCGTTACCGCGTCCTGAACGGGGCCATCTACGGGCTGGCGAGTCACGGCACATTCCTTGGGGCGTTCAAGCCGGCGAACCGCAGCCCGGACGTGCGCGGCTTGTACTTCGCCGGCGGGTCAGCCCACCCAGGGCCGGGGATGCCGATGGCCCTGATGTCCGGGTGGATCGCGGCCGACGCGCTCGACCACGACGCGCGGGGGGGCCGGACGCCGTGACCGACCGCGACCCCGCGATGCCCACGCACTCGGATTGGCTCGTCCGCTGGTTCCATCGATACTGCCGGCGGTACGCGGCCAAGCACTTCCATGCCGTCCGCCTCGCCAAGAGCGGGGCGGCTTTCCCGCCGGCCACGGGCGAGCCGCTCATCTTCGTCATGAATCACCCGGCATGGTGGGATGTCATCACCGCGTTTCTCCTGTCATCGCTCATGCCTGACTACCGACACTACGCCCCCATCGACGCGGGCATGCTGAAGAAATACGGCCTGTTTCGGCGACTCGGCCTCTTCGGCGTGGATCAGACGCCCCGCGGCGGGGCCGTGTTCCTGCGAACCGCGAACGCGATTTTTTCCCGGCCCCATCGGGCGCTTTGGGTCACCGCCCAAGGCAGATTCGCCGATCCCCGAGATCGGCCGCTGAATTTGCGGCCGGGGGCCGGCGCCGTCGCCAGCCGGCTGACGACCGGATGGGTAATTCCGGTGGCCGTCGAATACCCGTTTTGGGATGAACGCACGCCGGAATTACTCATCCGCGTCGGGGAGTCCATTCCCATCAACGATCACACGGGAGACTCGCGAGTATGGACCACTCTGATTGAGGATCGCTTGACGGAGACGATGGACGCTCTCGCCAAGGATGCCATCGGCCGGGACGCCGGACGATTCGAGACGATGATCCAAGGCCGTGCCGGCGTCGGCGGCGTGTACGATTGGTGGCGGTCCCTGCGCGGGCGAAAGGGGCACGCCCCATGACGCTCTTTGTACTCGCCGCGGTCGCCTTCGCATTCGCCTTGGCGCCGGCCGTCTTATACTTTCGCAACGTAAAGGTCTACCGATCCCCACCAACGCCGCTCGGGATACCGCCTGGTGTCTCCGTCCTCATCCCGGCTAGGAATGAAGAATTTAATATCGGCCCGGCCGTGCGCGCGGCCTTGGCTTCAGCAGACCCTCGCCCAGGGCCATTTCTGCATGAAATCGCCTTTGTTGAAGTAATCGTGTTGGACGACCATTCCGAGGACCGCACCGCCGCCATCGTGCGTGAGATGGCGTGGGACTACCCGGAGGTCGTGCGGTTGGCGTCGGCGCCGCCGCTGCCGGCGGGGTGGTGCGGCAAGCAGCACGCCTGTCACGTCCTCTCGTCGCTCGCCGGGCCGGACTTCGACATGCTCCTGTTCATCGACGCGGACGTGCGGCTGACGCCGAACGCGGTGGCCCGCGCGGCCCAATTTCTGCGGGGCGGCAACCGGGCCTTGGTCAGCGGC
Organism: Zavarzinella sp.; assembly: GCA_043767785.1. Lineage (GTDB taxonomy): Bacteria > Planctomycetota > Planctomycetia > Gemmatales > Gemmataceae > Zavarzinella. The sequence goes on from JAYUGD010001198.1 coordinate 16,037, forward strand.
ATCCCGCGTCAAGAAACGGGGACGGTGTTGGAACAGTTGTTGATCCCGCTGTTCCATTTTTTGTTGCTCGGCTTTTTGCCCTTCGGTCGAATGCGAAACTCCACGCTGCCGGCTTACGGGGCGGGGTGCGGGCAGTTCTTCCTCACGTGGCGGGGATATTACGAAGCGGCCGGCGGTCACGCGGCCATCCGGGCGTCGCTGCACGACGGGCTGACGCTGCCGCGGGCGTTCCGCCGGGCCGGGCTGATGACCGACCTGTTCGACGCCACTTCCATCGCGTCATGCCGCATGTACCATTCCGCGTCGGACGTGTGGTTCGGGTTGGCGAAGAACGCCCGCGAAGGGTTGGCGTCCACAAAGCTGATTGTGCCGGCCACGGTGACGCTGCTCGCCGGGCAGGTGTTGCCGTTCGTGCTGTTGTGTTGGTGGGACGCGGATGAATGGCTTCGGGATGGCTTGACTGTCGCGGCGATCATTGGTGCTCTCGCCCCGCGCATCGACGCGGCTTTTCGGTTCCGCCAACCGCTGTGGGCAGTGATGTTTCACCCGCTTGGCATCACGCTCGTGGTGGCGATCCAGTGGTTCGCGTTGCTGCGAGACGTGTTCGGGTTCCGCCCGACGTGGAAGGGGCGCCGGGCCGTCAGTCCGTCGCCGTCCGGGCCGGCAGGCGATTCCCCTTCGCCATGATTTCCTTGGCGTGACGGCTCATCGGCAACACGGTAAAGTTCTCCGCGTAAGTGCGGAGAAACTCAGTCGCCCAAGCCAATTTCACGCGCCCGGTGGTCTTCATGGCGGGGAAGAAGTCCAACCCTTGCACGTCGTCGTTTCCCATGAAGTCCAGAGGGTGGAGCAACAGCGACGGCTGCGTGCGGGTCAGCTTGCAGGCCAAGATGAACAGCCGGAAGTACAGGCGGGCCAGCCACGGGCTGTAGCAGGACAGGTAGAGCAGGTAGCTCAAGTGAACCGGCACTTTCGCCACCGGAAACGTCGTCACCGGGATTTCGAGAATGGGGCCGGCGGGCGTTTTCCAGCGGTAAGCGTTCAGCCGTCGGAACCCCTCCGCGAGCTTGCCGAACAACTTTGACCGCTGCTTCTTCTCCGTTGCGGACATCTTGCCGGCCTTGGCGAAGTAGTACAGTCGGGCCAACGGCCCAAGAAACGTCGGGAACGTGGAGGCGTCGTAGAGGTAGTTCCGCTTCGCCAGAATCCGCAGAACCGAAGGCGACAGGCTGAAGCCGGGACCGCGGAAGCCGACGGGCGTTTGCCCGGTCACGGCAAGTAGCGCCGCCTCCGTCTTGGCCAATTCTTCTTCGATCTCCTCGTCTGAATAGAGGTGCAGCCACGGCTCATGCCGGAAGGAGTGGTTGCCGACTTCGTGGCCGCGGCGGGTGATCTCGGCCAGCACGTTCTTGTCCGCGGCTTGGTCGGCGTCCAAGCCGACGATGAACCACGTGATTTTCAGCGAGAGTTGGTCGAGCAGATCGAGGACGCGCGGGACGACGATGGAGAGGTAACTGGGCAACGCCTCCCAGCCGGCGTCCCCGTGGGTCTTCATGTACGACCACTTGTTGTCGAGGTCGAGAGACAGGCTGGCGCTTAACTTGGCGGGGCGGGTCATCGGGGGGCCACTTCGGGGTGCAGGGCGGCCACGGCCCGGTCGGCCAAGGCGAGGCTCTCGTTCACGTTCAGCGTGCCGTTGACAATCTGCGAAGAGTTGGCCAGCCACACGTTCGGCAGCGAACTCCGGAACGGCGACACTCGCTTCGAATAGTCCCGAGCGGAAATGGCGAAGACCTCCCGCACGCGAGACACCTTAAAGGCGATTACGTCCTCTTCGGAAAACGCCGGGTACATTCTCGCCAGCGCGGCCAAAAACCGGCCTTTGATGGAATCGTCCGGCTCGGCGAACAGCGGGTCGTCCGGGGCGACGTACTTGGGCAGGTACACCAGCGATTGGCCGTTGAACTCGGCCCGGTCCACGAGGGCGCTCATCTCAATCACGGCCGTGAACGGCACCCACGGGTCAGTGATGTTCGTCACATAAAACCGTGCCAGCGGCTTCTTCAACAAAACCGAGGCGCAGACGATGCCTTGATACCGCAGGTCCGTCAGTCGCTTCGATTCTTCACGCGGCAAGTCGGGAAGCAGGCGGGCCGTCACGTGCGGGTTGGTCGTCAGGACCATCCGGTCAAACGTCATTTCGGAACCGGACACCGTACACCGCACGCCGGAATCATCGGCCGATAGGCATTGCACTTTGGCGCCCGTAAGGACGGTCACGCCGGCTTTTTCCAAATGAGCGGTTAGGGCGGCCAGAATGCGGTGATACCCGCCGCGGACGTAGCCGAACATTTCTTTCTTCAGGCCGCTGCGGCGGGCGGCGTACATGCGGGCGATGGTCGCCCAGATGAACGTCGCCATCGACTCGCGGTAGGCGTCGCCGAGTTTGGCCTTCAGCAGGGGGATCCAAATCTTTTCCAGCGTCCGGCCGCCGGACCAGCGCTTCAGCCACGTGGCGACGGGGACGCGCTCCAAGTACCGCCAGTCACGGATGCGCGAGGCGACGGTGATCGTCATCGCCAATCGAATTTTGTCGAGCAGCCCCAGCGGGGGGAACTTCAAGAACTCCATCGAGTTGGACATGGAGTATAGTTGCCCGTCCGTATAGAAGCCGGTCTTGGTCTCCACCCAGCGGAAGTCCTGCTCCAGGCCGATTTCGGCGACGAGTTCCCGCGCCAGAAAATCGGACATCAGGATGACGTGGTAGTGCTTGTCCCAAATCACGTCGCCGATGGCCCACGTCCCGGCCAACCCGCCGATGGAATCGCCGGCTTCCAGAACCGTGACACGGTGGCCGAGCTTGGCCAGTCGCCTGGCTAGGCCGAGGCCGACCATGCCGCCGCCGACGATGCCGTAATGAAGGGGTGTGGTCGTCACGCGATCTCAACCGCCTCGCCGTTTTCGATCCGGTATGTCCGCCGGCACGCCGGGCAGGTAGCGTCCAACGGTACGGCCGGCACGCCGCCGGTAAACTTGGCGGTGACGTGCCCGCAGCGGCACACGGCCCCCACGACGCGGGCCGGGTTCCCGAGGACGAGCGCGAAATCGGGGACCGTTTTCGTGACGACGGACCCCATGCCAACCATGGCGAAGCGGCCAATCTTTAAGTCGCTGCCGATCACGCACCCGGCCCCGATGGTGGCCCCGGCCCCGACCACGGTGGTCATCGTCTCGTCGTCGGGTTCGCTGGGGCGCAAGCTTTTCAAGTCTGGAGTCGTGGCGCGTGGGAAGCGGTCGTTGGTAAAGATCGTCCCGGCGCTAATCATCACGCCGTCCTCGATGGTCACGCCCGTGCAAATGTAGACCATCGCGTTGATTTTGCAGCGGTCGCCGATCCGCACGTCGTAGGCCACATAGGTCTTTTCGCCGATGATGCACTGCTCGCCGACGGTCGTGTGGTGGCGGATGTGGACGCTGTCCCAGACCGAGGTTCCTTCCCCGATCCGGACGTTGTCTTCGATGATGGCCGTGGCGTGGATTCGGGGGGGCAAGGCAAGGTTACTCGATGGGCGTCCAGTGCGGCTCGGTCAGTGAACGATACGCGGCCTCGATCCCTTGGACGGAGGCGAGGGCGTCTTCGCTCTTAATGAGCAGCGGCTCCAAGCCAAGCGTCGCCTTGGCGAAATTTCCGATCACGTCCCGGAACGCCTGCACCTTGTCGTACCCGTTGCCGAATTTGACCCAGTCGCGGGCCGAGTGC
>JAYUGD010001199.1:0-2757 GCA_043767785.1 Zavarzinella sp.
AACAGCAGCGGGAAGCCGATCACGAAATCGAACAAGACGCTGCCCACGGAGCTGAACGGGACGTGCAGCCGGGGAAAGTAGACTTTGGTGATGAGCCGCTCGTTGGCGACGATGCTGTTGCCCGCCTGCGAGACGGCGCTGGAGAAGAACGTCCACGGCAACATGCCGGCAAAGACGTAAAGCGAGTAGTGTTCGATGCCCGCGTTCAACCCGGCGACATCGCCCAAGAACAGCGTGAACACCAACATGGCGAACACGGGCTGGGCGAACGCCCACCCGATGCCGAGGGCCGTTTGCTTGTAGCGGACTTTGATGTCCCGCCACGCCAAGTAGTACAGGAGTTCCTTGGACTGCCACAATTCGCGGACGTTGACGAGCTTCCAGCCCGGCCGCGGCTCGATGACAGTTACCGCGAGTTCTGGCTTACCGGGCGCGGTGACACCACCGGGCCGCGGGTCGGCCGGCGGAGTCGCGACGATGCTCGCGGGATGGCCGCTCAAAATGCTTCCGGGCACGCTCACGCCCTGCTCTCCATTGGCCATCGGTTCGTATTTCCGATCTTGCATCATAGAAGACGAAACGGGGGTGCGTCGGCTTTTGGGGCCTCACTCGGGCCGCCCGCCACGCTTTTCGGCGCGTGGGCCGCGATCAGGCCCCCGCACCACGCCCCCACTCCGCCCAAAATCACGTCGGTGACGCTGGCCGTGTGATCGGTGAAGGCTAATTGCCCGATCTCGATGATTGTCCCCAGTAAACTGCCGAGTACGCCCATCACCAACGGGCGGGCTCCGGTCGCCCGGCTCATCAGAAAACCAACTGGGACGTACATCACACAGTGATTAACGATCTTATTCATCCCGTTGAGGTAATTCGTGTCGATGAACTCGCGGAAAGGCATGTACTCGAATTGATTCGCCCAGTCGGCCATCCGCTCAGTCTGCCAAACCATTGGCTGCCACAAAGCAGCCGTCATCGCGGCGACCCACGCCATGCCGGTGACCAGCCAAACTACCTTGGGCAATGGTCTCGGCCATGCCGCCACCTTCCAGCCGATGAAAACACAGCAGGCACACACCGGGATGTCCGAAACGAAGGCCGAACAACTCAGCACCATGAGTTGCAGCACCTCAATCCCCGCGGCGATCAACAGACCGGCGAGCGCGACGAGGGCGGCAGACTTGGGCCTTTGCCACCGACGACCGGGCAAGAACGCCAGTAGTGCGCCGACGGGGACGAAGTATGCAACGCTCATCAGCGTCTTCTCGGGGACTTGCACGGCGGGCGGCACCACGTCAATCATGGGGACGCCGGCTTGGATTTCTTGTTGGTTCAGGTGTCGAGTGTGCCGGTGCCAAATCATACTCGGGCTCATCGACAAGTCGAACGGCATCCCCTGCGTTAAGGCCAGAAAGAGCAGGTAAGCGGGCAGCGCGCGCACGGCCCAGTCCCCCGGCCCGTACGAGGACATGAACTGCCGGAACCGCTCCGTGAGCGATTGCCCAGCGATCAGCCACGCCCCGACACCGATGATTCCGCCAATCGTCTCGGCGACGATGTCGTTGGGGTTCGTGTCCCGCGGCGGGAACCAGATTTGGGTGTACTCGATGGCCGTGCTGAGCAGCGCGAACAGTGGGACCAGCACGAGCGCCCACGCCGGCTTGGGGCGGTCCACGGTGAGCGTTGCCATGCAGAGGAAGCCGAGTGGAATGAACAGCAAGACGTTGGCGGCCCAATCCGAGCGCATGTCGAACGTGATCCCCCGGCTCATGCGGCTGGCGAACTTGGCTTGGGCGGCGTCGAGGTCCATCGCTTGGAAGTGCAGCGGCACGAAACTGCCGTAGATGACGAACAGCAAAAACCCGGCCGTGAGCAACAGGTAGTGGCGGCGGCCGAGCGGCGGGCGGGGGTTCATGGCTGTTGCCCCGGCGGAGCGGGGTGCGTTTCCAAACCGAGTAGCCGGGCGAAGGGGGCCAGGCACTCCTGCCAGTCATGATACGCCGTCGCGTACCGCCGGCCGGCCGCGCCGCGTTCGTCTCGGGCGCCGGGGTCGCCGAGCAGCGCGACGACGCGCGTCACCCACTCATCGACTGTCTCGGCCGGGACGGCGGGCAAGTGTTCGTGGTGACCGAATCCGGCGAGGGCCGCGGGACTGCTCACGACAGGCTTGCCGAAGGCCATCGCCTCCAGCACCTTGTTTTGCAGGCCCCGCGCGATCATCAGCGGGGCGACGACCACGGCGGCCTCGGCGAGGTACGGCCGCACGTCCGGGACCTGCCCCACGACTTCCACGCCCGGAATCGTCCCGAGGTCGCGCACGGCCGGCGCGGGCCGGCGGCCGACGATTTTCAGGACGGCCGCCGGGGCGCGGTGCCGCAGTGTCGGCCAGACCGACTTGGCGAACCAGCAAATGCCGTCCACGTTCGGCTTGTAGTCCAATGCGCCGACGAACACGACGCCGGCCGGGTTGGGGTGGGCTTGCGGAGCGTAGTACGCCAAGTCCACGCCGTTCGTGGCGGTCACGATCTTGGCCGGCTCGCAATACTCCCGCACCATGAGCGACTCGCGGTCACTGACGAACGTCACCGCGGACGCCATTTGTGCCATGCGCTGCTCGGTTCGCCGGAGCCGCTTCCCCTCGGCGGCGTACAGCCACTTTTTCAGCGGGGAGCTGGCGGCCGCGTAATCCAGCCACTTTTGACTGTCCACATCGACGGAATCGACGACCGTGACGGCCCGGCCGAATCCCGGTTTGGTCAG
>JAYUGD010001200.1:0-7707 GCA_043767785.1 Zavarzinella sp.
GCCGTCACGCGCCACGGCCTATTGCACTCGGATGTCCCGCGGCAACTGCTGGCCGCCATCCGCAATGCCGTGGAGACGGACCGGCCCCGGCAAATTCCCGTCGTGGTCGATTCCGATTGGGAAGAAGCCAGCGCCCTCGCGGAACTCCCGGCCGCCGCCTCTCGCAACGACTGGAAGGCCGCCGGGCAGCTGTGCCAAGCGGCCAATGGCGGACTGGTGATGTGCCGAATGGGACCGGGCGATGATGCGACCGAAATTCTAAGGACGGCCGCCCGGTCGGGCGTGCATCGGGTGCGGTTCGCGCGGCCCGATGCGTGAGGCTCATCGTTATGCACAACTTGCTCGCCCGGCGCCGTTCCCCACCGCCGTAGGCGGTCCCGTTGGAGTCCCGCCGTCAGGCCGGTCTGTGACCTCCTCGCCGCGATAGGCGGGAGGACCGCGTCTTCGAGGGTCCGACCCCTTGGGCGAACAGTCGTCACCCAGAAGGCGAATCCTCGAAGACTCGGTTCGCCGGCCGCCTCTGGGTGTCAGGTTCAAGACCGCCTGAAGGCGGGACTCCAACGGGACCGCCTGACGGCGGTGGGGGGCTTTGCTCCTAAAGTTCGTTTCAAAACGAAAGTAGCCGAAATGAAACGAAACCGGGCATCGTACCATAAGTTATGGTCCGACTCCCCGATTTTGAATCAGGTAACGTCTGAGCGGCCGGGGCACGTGGGCTTTGCTACCAAAGTTCGTTTCAAAACGGGTCGCAGCATTGCCTTGGCTTTCGGCTCGGTAGGGGCCGAAGAGATGCCGCTTTTGGCCCTTGCCAGCATCTCTTTCGCCTGCGGGTGATTGACCAATGGCGTGACTTTTTCCTTCACAGCTTGGTCGATCAACTGCTTCGCCGAGTCCGGGTTGCCGTTCTCGATGTCGAAGTCAATCACCCGGCCATAAACGGGTGCCGCCTCGTTCTCGTTGAGCGCAGACCGCTTGCTGCTTTGGAGGATGCCCCGGTACTTGACGACGGCACCGGCCTTGTTCCCGGAATCCCAGAGGCCGTCTGCCTCCGCAAGTTCTCGCTTCGTGGCCTCCAACTCCCGATAAAAGAAGATTGACAGCACGCTGAACCCACCGCAACACAACAGCAGGGAGACGAAGGCGACGGCAGACCCGATGGTGACGGCGGATTTAGTGCCGGAATTGAGGTGCTTAAACCAGAACCGGAACGAGAATGACGACGCCCGACGAAGGAGTTCATCCGGGATGCGGGACTTGAGCGGCTTCAAGGTTCGGGCGCAAGCCGAGTCCGCTTTTGCCATCTGAAGACCCTCTTTCAACGCAAACACCGCATCGTCCTGACGGCCCTCGTCCCACGCCTGAAGGGCCTCTTCGACTGACTGCGTCAGGGAACTTGTGACGGGGTTGATCGGGGCGTGAACGGGACCGTCCTTCCCATTGAACCAAGCCGTGAACTGTACACCGTTGAACGAATAATCGAGTCGGTAGACATCAGCCCGGCTGATCTGGAGCCGGTCACCTGCGGGGCGGCTGCCATTAACCCCCTGAATCCGCACGCCGTCACGAACTGCTTGCACCTCAGCGGTAATCGACCGGGTGTCGCCATCGAGCGAAAGGTCAAGATCGCTTCCGAACGAAGCTCGTCGGACGACCTCCTTGAATTCTGGGTCAGCCAGTTCCCGCTGACATGCCTTTGGGCACCCCTCCATCGGGACGACGGACACAGCGGTTCTCGGCTCAAAGGACCGGACCACGGCGACGTACTTCACCAACCGCTTATGGCCTTGACAGATCGAACAAGTCAATCGCCCCTGACCGCCGCAGTTCGGACAAGGCACAGCCCCGTTACCCGCACATTGCTGGCAGCACACCATCCCCTGCACGGCGCAGGCGGCACAAGGGACGAGGTAGTATTCCACGTCGTCGTAAATCTGGACGCCCGTGCCGTTGCACACCCGGCAGATGTCCGGGACGGTGTTGCAAGCAGCATCCATCACACCCATGAGTCCGCCCCTCGACCGCCCACCCACGCAGGGGGCCACAAGCGGGACGCCGAGACACCTCCGCTGCTTCTGCACCGTGCGGCCTTCCCGAGCCATACGTGTCCCGGCACAGGTGGCACACGTCTGCGTCCCGGCCCCGCCACAGCCCGCACAACAGACGGACTGGTTACTTTGGCACACGTCGCAGGCCACACCGCCTGTGGCGGCACACTGGGCACAGTCACGGATCTCCCGAGATAACTCGACTGGGACTTCAACTTCGCTCGCCTCGAAGGACGCAACGGGGGGGAGTGCCTCTCCCCATGCGTCGAATGCTCGGTGAACGACTGCCCGCCGGGGAACCTTCATGGCCCCGTCGTATGGCTGTTCCCTGCTGACGACTACTCGCCGTTCAAACAGGGTCATCCACTTGACCCGGAACACCGGGAGACGACTGGCGGCAACGACGGTGATCTTGTCGCCGAGGTTCTGGATGTCGTGGTGGGGGATCGTGGCGGCGAACGCCGTCAAACGCCGCCGCAGGTTGTTGAGTGGTACGACCTTGTCGATCTTGCCGCCGCTAACGGTCAAGGCGAGTTCCGGCTGGCTGTTCGAGAACAGACCATTGACTGCACTCGCTTTGACCGGGGCCGCCATGTCCGAGCGGCGGACGGCATCACCGGGGCGAAGTTTACCTGTTGCGGCCATCTGCTTCAATTTCGCAGCAGTGACCGGCCCGACTTCCTTCTCGTCACGGATGACGAACCAGTCATTGGGCATGGCGAGCACCTCGCTGAGCGAAACGGGTCTTTCCGAGTCAGCGACAAGTGTAGTTCTACTTTAGTGCGAATCAATCTCATTTTTGTGAAAGTCGGTAATTACCCCCGTCGGTCGAACTAGACGGTGGGGTGTTCTCCGATGCCAAAGCGAATTGTTCGACAAGCGGGCATCGTGCAGGCGTTCGCCGAGCGCCTCAAGGCGGCCCGGCAGGCCCGTGGCATGACGCAGCGGGATCTGGCCGACAAGGCCCACGTCACGTTCTCGTACATCTCAAGGCTGGAAGCCGGGGCGAGCGCACCGGGCATCGACACGCTCGACCAACTGGCCCGAGCACTTCAAATCAACGTGATCGAGTTGTTGCCCGCCGTGCCGGGCGAAGAAATGGCCGGCGTCCGGGACCGGGTCAGAACGCTCTTCGACGGGTTGGTGTCAAAGGCCGGTCACGAAACCCTCTCGATGCTGGAAGTCTTCCTCGACCGACTGGCCGAGTCCAAGGCGACCAGCCGCTAAAGGCTGGCCGGCCGGGACTTCGCTTCGCACTTCTCTTTGCGTCCCGGCCGGCCGATTTTTGGGCCGCAAATTTTGGTGTCCTGATTTTTTCAAAGTCACTTCGTCACGGACGCCGTCACCTCGAACAGTTACGACCTCCCCGTTTTCATTGCGCAACCCGAGCATGCTCGCCGAACAGAGGGCAAGACGCCGGACCAGCGGTCCGATCAATTGCGGTTGGCATCTTAGCGCTGGAGAGCATTCGCCCACAAGAGATCAAGGTTGTTGCGAGTTGAGGATTTTGGTTGAATCGGGGAAGTCGTTAAGCGGAGGTCGCTGATCGAGCATGAAGAGCCTGATGTGACCTAAGCGAAACTGCGGACGTGGATCTCCGCAGCATGAAAAAGGTCTTCGGACAAGGACGTTCAGCCCGCAGGTTCTTCCCCCTGCCGGGCACTCTTCCCCTTGGCCAACTTCTTTCTCGCCGCCTCCAGCAGTACGGCACGGGCCCACGCCGCCATGCCCTCCGGCTCGTCGCCGGTGGCGTCCTGAATTGTCTGCTTCTGCTCGCTCGTGACGGGTATCCGCAGATACACGTCCATGCGGAGCCGTCCGTCTTTTCGTGGTCGTGGCATGGCCATATTATGGCCAAATTTTTCTCAGCGTCAACACAATCCTGTTCTATAGCCATTATATGGCCACAAAACGGTGATGTCGTTTTCGCAGATCGTCGCAGGTGTCAAATGACCGCCCGAGAACTCAAAGCCCTCGAAATCGCCGCCCGGATGCGCCTCTCCTTCAAAGACGGCGTTTGGACTGTCCCCTCCCAAACCTCGGGGGCCTCCTACAAAGTCCGATTCACCGAAGACGGGGCGACCTGCGACTGCGAAGACTGGCTGTTGCGCCGCCAAGACTGCAAGCACGTCATTGCCGCCCGACTGGTCGCCGAGCGGGACGGCGTCGCCAAAGCCCCGCCCATCGACACTGACCTCCCGGCTAAGAAGACCTACAAGCAAGACTGGGCAAAGTACAACGCCGCCCAGATCACCGAGAAGCACCGCTTCCAAGTCCTGCTCTCCGAACTTTGCCGAGGCTTGCCGGCATGGCCGTACCGAGGCGGGCGACCCCGGACGCCGTTGGCCGACGTGGCCTTCGCCTGCGTCTTCAAGGTCTATTCCAATTTCAGCAGCCGGCGGTTCGGGTCCGATTTGGCCGACGCCCATTCCAAGGGGTACATGTCCAAGCCCATGCACCCGAACAAGGTGAATGCCCATCTCGAAAATCCGGCCCTCACTCCGATCCTCCGCTCCTTGATTACCACGAGCAGCCTTCCTTTGAAGGCGGTCGAGACCGTCTTCGCCCCGGACTCATCGGGGTTCAGCGCCAGCCGATTCGTCAGGTGGTTCGACGTGAAGTACGGAACGCACCACTCCAGCCACGACTGGGTCAAAGCCCACGCCACGTGCGGGGTGAAGACGCACATCATCACGGCGGTCGAGATCTTGGACCGGGACGCCGCCGACTGCCCGCAGTTCAAGCCGATGCTGGAGGCCACCGCCCAGAACTTCTCGGTCAAGGAAGTCACCGCCGACAAGGCGTACTTGAGCCGGGAGAACTTGGACCTCGTGGACGGCCTCGGCGGGACCGCCTTCATCCCGTTCAAGTCGAACAGCGTGGCGGGTGAGGCCGGGAGCCTGTGGGAGCGGATGTTCCACTTCTTCAGCTACCGGCGAGAAGAGTTCTTGCAGCACTACCATCGGCGGAGCAACGCCGAGAGCGTGTTCTCGATGGTGAAGGCGAAGTTCCGAGACCATGTGCGAAGTCGGACGGGCGTGGCCATGAAGAACGAGGTCTTGTGCAAGTTCTTGTGCCACAACGTCTGCGTCGTCCACCAGTCGCACATCGAGTTGGGGATCGAGACCGAATTCTGGCCGACGGACGAAGCGGCGGTCATCCTGCCGCTGGTCCGCACCCACTAACACCTTGGAGTCTGCCCATGTACGTCTTCTATCGCTCCCGCCGGGGCCGCCGTGCTGTCGTTCACGAGCGGGTCGGCCCGCTTCAGTTCTGCTGCAAGGAGATGTGGGACGAGTGGGACATTCTCGTCGGGTTCGGGGTGAAGGGGCATGCCCGGACGACGAGCCGGGCGGTGAACATCTTCTCGTACTACCCGCAGCATACGGTGCCGGGGGTCACAGAAATCCGGTACTGCCCGTGGTGCGGGTCCAAAATCGAGGTTGTTGGCGTTGAGTAATTGAAAAATGGCGGCTGCGGCACTCTGTTACATGACACCGAAAAATCTGCCTCCAAAAGGACAGCGACATGACCGAGTTTCTTTTCCAAATGATGGCTGACCTGAGTGCCAGCGAATCCAGCACCGTGCGAGAGTTTTTCGTTCTTAAGAACCGAACTCACGAACCCGGCCCCGGCATTCGGTTCGTCTATTTCGAGGAAGAGCATAACGATTTGCCGGGTGAACTCGACCGTCTGGTACAACACGGTCAGATCATCTGTGTCGAATCAGGGGACACCCCTCTATTCAGAATGACTGAAGAGTTGGCGAGTCGGCTTCTTGGTTGAAATTCCAACTTGAAGCGACTGGATGGCTTGTGGGTTCAACTCACGAATTTTTGTCATCTTGAATAATCTGTCTGAGGATTGCAACCCTCGAATTTTCAAGTGACGCAAGTCGGCCTGATGAACTGATTGTACTTTTCAACTTCGCAACTCTTGCTTCTGTCGCCAGCAAGGAGTCTCGGGCAGCCAACCCTGCGGCCTCGGCTTTTGCCGCCCCACTTTCGGCTGCCTTCTTTAATTCATCAATGGCCTGCTTACGGGTCTTGCCCTTCGCCATTTTTGCACTGATCTCACCCTCGATTGCCTTACGACTGAATGGCATGTCATCTCCCCATTTGACGGTGAGGAGTAATTGTATTCAGGTGGAGAAGCCGCTTGAACGGTTTTTGAAGAAGTGGATTTCCTCAGATCTTTTCAGATTTTGCTGGCACTCGTCGTGAAGTCAAATGAATTTCATTTCAAATCAAAATGTCGTAAAATGAAATGGAAGTGACTTTCGTTTCAGACTTTGGGAGCAAAGCCGCGGTGGGGACAGATGTGCAAACGATGGGCGGGTGAGGCGGGTCAGCCTTCCGGTTTCGCGAGGTCGATGACGAGGTCGTTTTCCCCCGCCACCACGGTCACTGTCAGCTTCGACTCGGCGAGCGTCGAGAAGCCGGCGAAGCGGTCAACGGATTTCTTCGGCCGCGCGGCGGCCGGGCCAGGCGGGCCGTCCTGCCCGGCGGCCCGGATCACGAGCCGGTATTTCCCCGGCGGCAGGGTGCCGCCGGAGGCGAAAAACTCGAAGGTGCCGTCGGGGTTCAGGCCGGCGACGTACGCGTTCCGCGAGTCGGGCGTGCCGTCCGGCAGCAGCGGGTGGAAATTCAGCCCCACCAGCCCGCCGGCGGCGACCGGGGCGCCGTCCTTCACCAACTTGCCCTTGAGGGTTCCCACCGTCGGCCCACACCCGGCCAGGCCGACGATGAGGGCGATTCCCGCGACGCGGAAGAGGTTGTTCATGAAACCTCTTAGAAATTGCTGCCGAGGGACTGTCCGTCATTGCGGCTGTGCAGCAGGAACCACGTCTGCTGGCTGACCGAGTTGCGGACGAACCGGACGCTGCCGTCGGCCAAGCCGGTCGACACGCCGCCGGTGTGCTTGCTCTTGGCGGTCACCTGCCAACTGTTGCACCCGCAGCACCCCATGCCGATGGCGGGGTTGTCTTCACAGCCTTGGATGTCGTCCCAGCCGCTTTGACTGACGTTCGGCGTGGGGGTGTCGATCCGGCCGTTCCCGGCCGAGATGCTGGCCCCGGCCATGCCCATCGCCCACGACCCGCGGATGTCTTTGGCGTTCCAGCCGATCCGCAGTTCGTCCATCAAGATGGTGTTGGAGAGGCCGTCGGTGACGGTGGAGAAATTCTGGCCTTGGCCAACCGTGAACACCCCGCCGCCGCTCCAGCCGTTGGTGTAACTGGGGTAGTATTCTTGGGCGAAGCCGTTCGGGTTGTTGTCGTGCCACGTCCCGCCGCTGTTCGAGGCCACGCCGACCGACCCGCCGTTCCACCACATCCCGGGGCCGGCGTTCGCCCCGTAATTCCCCCGCGCCCAACCGCCGCCCGCTTGACTGTTCGGCGTCTCGGCGCCGGTGTCCGACGGGCAAAGGTAAGCCTTCACGACCGTGCCGCGGATCGACTTCCAGCCATTATCGCCGTTGACGGGATAGTTGGTCACGCTGGCGGTGACTTGGTTGTACAGGTTCCCTTGTTCGATGAAGGGGAGGATGAGCACCGCCCAGTTCGGGCCGAAGTTCTGATTGTAATCGGAGATGTCACTCACCCCAGAGTGGGCGAGGACGGCTGGCGGGAGCGTGCCGTTCGTGTCGTGGTAGTTGTGGCAGG
>JAYUGD010001201.1:0-19752 GCA_043767785.1 Zavarzinella sp.
CCGGTCCGTGGGACAGCAGCCCGGCGGGACGCCGGTCCCACCAATATAACTCTCCAAGTACAATGAACCACCCGTGGCCGCCGTGACCGAGTAGGAAGGTTTCGGAGACCCACCTATTTTGGGGCGCTTCCCCGCAGTGTCCTTGCGGCTGCGTTGCCTTCACGCAGTTCCCAGTATTGGTCGGGGTTTAACCCTTCCCACTTTTCCGTGGCCCCCCACGACCACCGGACGATGACGGTGAGGGGGTGGGTCGCCTCGCCGAGGCCGAACAATAACCGCGGGTCGCCCGAGGAGAGGTAACTGCCGCCCGCCTTGGCGAACCGCGCCAGGCGGCGGCCGCCGACTTCAATCGTCACCGTCGAGCCGACTGTGCAGCGGTGGCCTTTGCCGGTCAATTGAATCCCCAGCCAGTGGTTCGGCGTGGACGCCCCGGCTTGGTTCCGCAGAAGCGCTACTGGGTAGTCGGAGTGCGAAATCACGATATCCGGCCACCCGTCATTGTCCAAGTCCCCGACCGCCAACCCGCGGCCCAAGGCCGGCCGCGAGAAAAACGGCCCGCCGCGGTCAGAGACGTCACTGAATGAGCGTCCCCCCACGCCGGCGCCGTTGGCCAACAGGACCGGCCGCTGCCGGTACGGGCTTCCCAACACCGGCCTGGGAATGACGTGGCCGTTGGCGATGACCAAGTCCTGCCACCCGTCGTTATCGAAGTCAATAAACCCAGTCCCGAAGCCGACGTAGTGCTGGCCGATGGCGGCGATCCCGGCCGCCCGTGTTCGGTGGTGGAAGATTTCCGCGCCGAGGTTTTGGTAAAGGGCGTGCACTTCCCCTTGAAAATTCGTCACGAACAGCGACGGCCGGCCGCTCCCGTCGTAGTCCCCGGCGTCCACCCCCATGCTGGCGTCGTACTTCCCGTCCTCGCTGACCGCCACGCCGGCCGACAGGCCCCGCTCTTCGAGCCGCCCGCCCCGGTTGAGGTACAAGTGGTTATTGGTGGCGTCGTTGGCGACGTAAAAGTCCGGGCGGCCGTCCGCGTTCAGGTCGGCCGCCACGACGCCCAGCCCGCACCCCGTCGCCTTGAACCCGTGGGCGGCCGTCGTGTCCGTGAACCGCGCCCCCTTCTCATTGTGAAAGAATGCGTGTACGAGCGGCTTGAACTTTTGCGGCGGGCACACGTCCCGCGCCACGCCCGCGAGTTGTCCCGCGCAAATCGGGTTGTTGGCGAACGACCAGTCGACGTAGTGGCAGACGTAGAGGTCCGGGTACCCGTCCCCGTCCGCGTCGGCCCACGCCGCGCTGGTCGCCCACGCCTGGTCCTTCAAGCCGACCGCCGCGGTCACGTCGACGAATCGCCGCCCGCCGGCCGGGGCCGGCTCGTTGTGAAACAAGGCGACCCGGCCGTACCCGGTCACGAGTAAGTCCGGCCACCCGTCGCGGTCGTAATCGGCCACGGCACCCCCGTGCGTGTACCACCACGGCCCCGCCAGCCCGGCCGCGGCCGTTACGTCCGCGAACCGCCACCCCCCCAAGTTTCGAAACAGCTTGCAGGGCCGCCCGCGGATGTCCGTCTTCGCCGGCCCCTCGAAGGCGCCGCCGCCGGGCAGGAACAGGTCGAGCAGGCCGTCCCCGTCGTAGTCGATTAGGACGACGCCGCCCCCCAAGGACTCGAGGATCGTGTACTGGCCCGCCTCCTCCCCGGTCTGGTACGTGAACTCGACCCCGGCCTCGGCCGCCACTTCGCGGAACAATGGCGGGCCGGCCGGCGGCGGGGGCGCCCCGTCCGGGGCCGGCTGAGTTTGCGGGACCGGCCCCTTGTCGCCGCCGAGCCGGTACGCCACCGCGGCGCCCGCGGCGACGGCCAAGGCCGCCCCGAGGAAGCCCCAGAACCGGCGGGGTGAGCGGGGTGAGCGGGTCGGGCGGTCACGGGGGTCGGTCATGGCATTTCGCCGGAAAGGGTGTTATTGGCGGGCTAATTCTTCGGGCGCATTTGGTTGCGGGCGCGGGTCCGCTCGGCCTCGAAGTCCTGGGCCTTCGCGAAGAGGTCATCCGCTTCGGCGACGCGCCCTTGGACGCGCAGGCACCGGCTGATCGCCATGGTAATTTCGGGGTTCCGCGGGGCGGCGGCCAACGCCCGGCGTAAAAACGCTTCGGCGCTCCCCGCCAACCCCGCGTCGAGGTCCGCCAGTCCCCGTTCGAGCAAAACCTGGTAGTCTTGCGGGCGGTCGTCCAGCAGGTCGTCCAGCAGGCGCCTGGCCTCGGCCGATTGCCCGAGGCTGCGGCGGATAGTGGCCTCGGAATAGCGGAGGCTGAAATCGTCCGGCCGCGCGCGGATGAGGCGTTCCAAGTGGGAGAGGGCTTCCCGCGGGTTCGCTTGGGCGATTGTCAGCGCCAAGGCCTGCCGCGCTTCGAAGTGGTCTGGGACTTCCGCCACCGCCCGGCGCAGGTCCGCAACGGCGGGGCCGTGTTCCTGCGCATGATTGTGAATTGTGCCGCGCCAGAAGTGCCCTTGGGCTTGATCGGCTTGCCCCAAGGGGGCGGCCAAGAACCGGTCCGCGGCCCGCTTGGCCCGCGCGACGGCCGGGCCGGTCGGGTCCAGTTGCCCTTGGGCTTCTTGGGCCGCCAGCGCGGCGACGCTCCCCTCAACCACCGCCTCCAGGACTAAAAAGATGTCCGGGTGGCCGTCGGGGTAGGCCAGCAAGGCGTCTGCCTCCGCGAGGTCTCCCCTCTGCACGCGGGCCAAGCGGTCTTCCAAGGCCGCCGTTTCGGCCGACCCGCCGGCTTGCCGATATTTGGCAAGGTGGGCGGTCGCCTTGTGGTATACCCGATTCCGGCGGGCGGCCCGGGCCGCCAGGAGGAGGGCGTCAGCGTCGGCGGGATGGCGCTTTAGGTGTTGCTCCAAGTGGGCGCCCGCCGTCCGAAAGGCGCGAGCGTCCAAGGCCTCCCGCGCGCCGGCCATGTCGTCCGGCCGCCGGCCGGCGGCCACAACCGCCAGCCACCCGGCGACGCCGGCCGCCGCCACGAGCCCGGCAATCTTGTACCGTCGATTACTTCGAGAAGTCGTCGGCATGTGTCAATCCGAATCCGGAACAACTGAGAGGCGCCATCGCCGTCACGTTGCGAACAATTGTATCGCGCCGGCCGTTGCGACAACCCCCGCGGCGCCCGTCTTGGCAGGGGGAGGGGATGGCGCAGGGCCGCGGCCGTCGGGTTTGATAGAGTAGTCTGCGGCGTCTTTTTCTCCCGTGAGCCTCATTGCATGGCCGACACCGTTCTGATCGTCGACGACGAAGAGCCGGTGCGCCGGACGTTCCGGGACTGGCTGGCGCAGGCCGGGTGGGGCCTGACCGTCGTCGCCGTCGCGGACGCGGAGGGGGCGCTGAAGTTCGCCCAGGAGAACCCCGTCGACCTGGCCGTCCTCGACTGGAACCTCGGCATGGGGTCCGACGGCCTGCAACTCCTCGAAGACCTCGTCGAATTCCACCCCGACCTCGTCGCCATTCTGGTGACCGGCTTCGCCCATCAGGCCACGCCGCTCGACGCCCTGCGCATGGGTGTCCGCGACTACCTCGACAAGAACCAAGAGCTGACGCGGGAGACGTTCCTGGCGGCCGTCCGCAAGCAACTCGACCGCATCGCCCCGGCCAAGCGGCACCGCGAATTCACCCAGGGCTTGGCCCAGTTCCGCGAGTCGGTCGGCCGCATCCTGCCGCTGGTGCAGTCGGCCGCGGCCCTGAACGACCCCGTCTCCCTGCCCGACGCCGTCCGGCACCTGTTCCGCTTTTTGGTGCAACTCACCGGGGCGGCCGACGGGGCGATGGTCGCCCGGCACGTCGCCGCGGACGGGACGGAGCGGGTGATGGCCTTCGCGCCGGACGGCCAACGCCTCCCGGTTCTCGGCGTGCCGTTCGCCCACTCGTTGGCGGCGACCGTCCTGAGCATGAACGAGCCGTGCCTGCTGATGGCCGAGGACATCGGCACGCTCGGGACGGTCCAACTCCAGCCGTTCGAGATGAACCACGCCACACTCCTCGCCGCCCCCGTGCCCGTGGCTGAGGGGACGCACGTCGTCATTGAACTGTTCGACAAGCCCGGCGGGTTCACCGCGGAGGACCGCCGGCACTTGGCCGGGACGGCCGAGTTCTGCGTCGAAATTCTGCGGCAAACGATGGCCGAGCGGCAGACGCAACGGCTGTTGATCGGGGCCGTCGAGGCCGCCCTGACGGCCAGCGAGACGGCCGCGGGCGAGACCGGCCCCGAAGGGCTGCCGGCCGAAGTGATGGACCGGCTCAAGGCCGGGTTGGACGAGTCCCCCACCCGCGTCGCGGACGGCGGAACTTCCTTGGAACTGGCCGAGGCGATTCGCGGCCTCGCGGTCCGGCACGGGGCGGGGGCCGTCCGCCACTGCCTGCGGTTGATCGGGACCGTCCGGGAATTGCTCGACGACGCGGCCGGCGCCGCGGACGGGTGAAGGGACGCCCCGTGAGTGGAACCACCGTGTTCGACGACATCTTCCGGCTGCTGACGCCCGACCGACTGCTCCGCGACCCGCGGGCGACCGGCGAGGGGATCGCCGTCGCCATGATCGACTCCGGGGCCGACCGCGCCGTGCTGGCCGCGAAGCACCCGACGGCCCCGGAGATCCGCGGGGCCGTCTTCCGGGCCGACCATCCCGAACCGCTCCCTTATGACGGCCGGCAATCCTCCCCGCACGGGACGACGGTGGCGGACGTGATCCTGACGCTGGCCCCGCGGGTGACGCTGTACTCCGCGGACGTGTTCGGCCCGACCGGCACGAGCGAGGTGGACACCGTCATCCGCGCCATCCGGCACGCCATCGACGTTTGGAACTGCAAGGTGATTAACCTCTCGCTCGGCGTCCCCGAGGCGAAACTCCAGCAGCCGGCGAAGCGCGCCCAACTCCAGCGGGCCGTCGAAGAGGCGTACTTCCGGGACGTGGTGGTGTTCGCGGCCGCCCACAACGACCACCCGCTGACGCGCAGCTACCCGGCCGCCTTCTCGCCGCCGCTGATCTCCGTGGACAAGGGGATTTTCGC
This sequence comes from Zavarzinella sp., assembly GCA_043767785.1. GTDB lineage: Bacteria > Planctomycetota > Planctomycetia > Gemmatales > Gemmataceae > Zavarzinella. The sequence goes on from JAYUGD010001201.1 coordinate 5,055, forward strand.
CGACCCGCTCGACTTCGCCTACGCCCTGCGGGAGACGGTGGAGTTCCAAGCCCACGGCCGGGCCTACCTCGGCCCGTTCACCCGCGAGCCGGCCACGAGCTGGGCGACGCCGCACTTGACCGGCATCGCCGCAAGACTGCTCTCGCTGCGCCCCGGCATGAAGCCGTTCGAGGTCAAGACGCTGCTGTACTGGATGTTCGTGGCGAGGACCGCCGCGGGCGGGGCGTCCCCGACTGGTCGTTAAAGTAAAGCCCTTCCGGAATGGCGGCCATCCGCGTCCCGTCGGCGAACTCAATTTGCGAGTCGGATTGCCGGCCGCTCTGGAACATTTTGATGACGGCCGCCAAGACTTCTTTCTCTGTCATTCGGCCGTAGGGCGGGTAAACATACCCTTCCTCAATCTCCGGCGTGCCATAATCGGCCACGCTGCGGAAATCGGCCACGACGGGGGGGACGTGCGGTTCCGAGGATTCACTTCCCGGATGTAGACCGCGGCCCGAGCCAGCGGATTGCTTGGCTCAATCACTTTCATATCGTTGAAAGTCAATTCGAGTTCTCGCCCGCCGCGGTGCTCCAACTTTGAAAGGCTGGCGAACACCTGTTCATACGCCGCGACCTTTTGGCCGCGGATCGCGGCGGCTGTGGCAACATAAAGATACCACGACCCGGCATCGCGAGATTTGGCCCAAAACGCCACGTAAACGTCCAACCCGTCCTTGTAGAGTTGGTCCAAGAAGTTTCGACCGGCTTCGATCCGGAAGGCTACCAGTACATTTTTATCCACGGCAGCACCCCGTCTCCGTTGCTAATAATGGCCTCGAAAAGGTCGCGCGCTTCGTCTTGAGTCTTCGCCTCGTACCGGCTGGTGACTTTCCAATCGCTGACCCGCGTCCAATTGGTCAAAAATTGATCATTCGCCGCCGCGCCAGTCTTGATTCGGCCGTCCAATTCGGCTTCCAAGCCCGCCAGCCGAACTAATTCGCCCGGCTCGTGCGTCAAGCAATCACTCGCCTTCCACTTCTCTTTAAACACCCATCCCGTGTAAACCATTCGGGCCAGCACGCACGTCTGGAGAGCACACTCGACGGCGTAGCCCGCGCTGTAGTAAGCGAACTCCCACCGGCCGCCGGCCAGAAGGACTTTCGCGTCCTCGATGCGCTCCGCGGCCAATCGCTGCAAATCAGCTTGGTTCACCGAATCGACTCTTTGAACCGCCCGATGAGAACCATTTTAGCGTCCAGGCTCTCCGTCGGGGAAAATTCTCACGCCCGCCGCGAGACACTCGTATGGCCCCCGTCTCAGTCCCACTCGCGCAACTCGTCCGCCAGCCCGCGGACGGCGTTGCGGCGCTTCTCCAGCACGGCGAACAGGGCCAGGATGGCGATACCCAGCACGATGCCCGAGGCGTACCAGACCCACGGCTGTTTGCGGTCCACGGCCGCGTGCCAGATCATCGCGAACACGTCGAGGGCCATGAAGCCGACGCCGAGGTACAGGAACGCCCGGACGCGGAACCACATGCCCGCCAGAATGCCGGCGAAGCACCACGCCGCGAGGGCCACCGGCAGCCACACGGATTGGCCGATGCCCGCGATGAACAGGTCCGACGCGGAGGCCACGTAGATCATGCTGACGCCGAGATACCGCAGCCCCGACGCGGCCTCGGGGCGCAGGCGGTGACGGTTCACGAACTCGGACACGAGGACGATCAGCGCGAGTGGGACGGCCCACACCTGCGGGTGGACGGCGGCCGGGATGCCGTTGTGCGACAGCAAGGCCCACAGGCCGGCGTTGGTCGCCAGTGCGCCGAGCAGCGCCCAGCCGAACGAGCGCCGGGACAGGGCGACCAGCCCGTAGAGCAGCCCCGCCAGGAACCAGAGGGCCGCGTACACGTCGAAGTGCTGCGGCAACTTTTCGAGGTAGCCGAGCATCGGCCGCAGGCCGGGGGCCTTGGTGTCGGCGAACTCCATCACCGCCCCCGGCGGCTTCGCCCAGAACGCCAGCAGCGGGATCAGCGGCAGCAGAGCGCCGGTCCGCAACAGCGGCCGGGACAGGACGCGCAGGCCGCGGCGGGCGAACAGCTCCGCCAGGCCGACGCCGACGAAGGCCAAGATCATCACGATGAACGTCCAGTACCGCACGGCTTGGCCCGTGAACACCTGTGGCACGTTCAGGCGCACATGGGCGAAGGCGAGGACGAGCAGCGCCTCGGCCAAGTACACGTAGCCCGCCCGGCCGTGGGCCGTGGGCCCGAGCGGGTCGCGGCCCGGCCGCAGGGCGCACTGAATCGCGAGGGCGAGCAGCCCCAGAATCGCGGCCAGCACGGCGCCGACGGCGAGCGGGTCGAGCGGCGTCTTCTTCAACACCGGGTCGAACTGCGGAATCTGCTGCGTCAGCACGACGGCGAGCATGACGAGGGCCAGCGCGCCGCTGATTCCGCCGGCCCCGCGGAAGTCGTCAGGCCGCGTGGCGGTCGCGGGCGCCGGCCGCAAATTTAGGTAAATGACGGCCGTGGCCGCCAGCGTGACGAAGAGGCCCGCGTGGCGATCGAGCCACGGCACGGCGCCGGCGGGGTCGGGGATCGCCCACGCGAGCAGGCCCGCTGCGAACATCCCGAGGCCGAGCGTGACACGCCGGACGCCCACTTCCCACGTCCCGGCCCGCCGGACGAGCAATGCCGCGGCGACCACGAGCAGGCCCGCGGCGAGCGGGGCCGCGAGCCGGTGAAGGATGTCCGCCTCAGCGGCGGCCGTGCGCGCCGCCATGCCGAGGACCAACGCGGCCGTGACCGATTGCAAAGCCAAGAGCCACCGCGGCACGGCGAACTGCCGAGTGACGACGGCCGCGGCCACGATGTATCCCGCGAGGGCGAGTGGCGTTGGCCAGTCAAGCCAGACCGGCCCCGGCCGCGCTTCCGCGAGGGCCAGACCAATCGCGGCCGCGCCAACGACGTACACGCCGGGCCAGCGGAACTCGGTGTCCGGCTCGCGCCGCAACAACGCGCACGCCCCGCCGACGGCGACGAGCGCGCCCCACGCGAGCAGTGGCGGGTCGATCTCTGATCCCGCCCATGTCGGCAGCAGGCCGAGCAACAACAGCATGACCCCGACCGCCGCCGCGGTAAGAGAAAACGGCGGGAGTTGTGCGTTACGGCCCCGCGGACCGCGCACGAGGGAGAACGCCATCCCGGCGACCGACAGGCCCGCCGCCACGGCCAGCGCCAAGCTCGCCGCGGTGTCCGGCCCCCAAGAAACCCACATCAGCGCGCCGGCCAGCGCCGCCGTCATGCCGGCCGCGTACTCGTGCAACGGACTGCGTGACCGTACGGCGACTGCGGCCAGCAGCGCGGCGGCCACGACGGTTTCGGCGGCCGGCGCCCACGGCCACGGGTCGGCCCAACCGCCACGCAAGCCGATGAGGATCAGACCGAGCGCCAGCACTTCGAGCCACCGGGCCGTTGACCGCCCCCAATCCGAACGGGGTGAGACGGCCGCCAGCGCCACCCCCGCGGCCGCCCAGGCGATGCCGAGAACGTGGAACGACAGCCATTCGCCAACGTCATCCCACGGCGCCGCGGAGCAGGCAGCCAACAACCCGGCCAACACGGCGAACAGGCTGACGACGTGCGTGCGCCAGACGGGTTTCGTGTGCCAGAAAGCGGCGGCGAACGCGAGTAACGCGGCCGCCCAACCGTCGCTGCCCAACCGGGTCGACGCGGGGCCGAGCGGCTTGAACGGGAACGCCATCAGGTGGCTGAACGGAATGAGGCACAACACGGCGAGGCCCGCCACGCTCGCCCCGATCATCCCGGTCAACAGCCCGCGGCCGGGAATTCGGCGCTCGACGCCCAGCCAAGCCAGCGCCCACGCCGCCCCGGCGCCGACGGCCAACAGGGCGACGCGCATCTGCTCCGCGGCGTCCAGCGTCCCGCCGCCGGTCACGACGCCGAGGGCGTAGCCGCCCGCGACAGTCCCGATCCAGACCAGCCCGCCGGCGAAGGCGTAGCCGGCCGAGCGTTCCCACCAGGCCGTCAGCGCCAAACCGACGACGATCATCGCCAGCGGGACCGTCATCGACGCCGTCCAGCCCATCTGCCTGAACACGGACTCGGCGGCAGGCCCGGTCGGCGACTGGCCGGAGAGGCCGAGCATCGCGACGTGCATCGTCAACAACAGCACGACGGCCGCCCCCGCCGCGATCAGCCCGCGGAGCCAGACGAGACTCTGGGGCGAAAGGCCGGCGGGCCGGCGGGCCGATGGCTGAAGCCAAGCGGCCACGGCCGAGCCGAGCAGGAACACGACGGCCAAACCCCAACGCAAAGCGGACGCGGCGGCGATGTCCGGCGTGAATGACCCGGCCAACAGGAACGGCACGGTGAGGGCGAGGAGCGTGAAGCCCGCGACCGAGATCGGCCCGCCGGACTCACGCCGGCACGCGAGCGTCAACGCGACGGCTAAGCATCCCAACAACAGCCACGCCTCCAAGCCCCAGACGTGGCCGGCTTCGGCGAGCGGGTAGAATACCGGGGCGGCGCCCGCCGGCGTGAGTTCGGCGACGACGAACGGGAGCAGCCCGCCCGCCGCGAGCAATAGTTGACCCGCCACCAATGCGGCGAGGACGACGCGGTCCGCCGACGGGCGAACGCTGTCCCACAAGTCGGAGACAATGGCCCGCGGTCGCAAAAACTGGCGGGCCAGTTCCCATCCGACGGAGAGGACGGCAACGGCCAGCCCGTACGCCTGCAACGCCCGCGGGTCGATCACGCCGAGCGGCCCCGGGAACCATTCCTGCCGTTCGACCCACGCGAAACCGAGCAGGCCGGCCGCCCACGTCAGGGCCACTTGGAATGCCGGGAACGCGCCGCGGTCTTTCCAGACGAACGACGACGCCAACCACAGCACGCCGACCCACGCCGCAAACGCGGCCCACAGCGCCGCCAGCCCCGCGTCCGGCACGATCATGAACGGCACGGCCAAGCACGACGTCAGCCGGGCGGAATAGCGCAGCGGCTCCGTGAAGAGGCCGAGCCACCGTGCGGATTCATCTTCTCGATTCGCCCGCTGGATCAACGTCGCCGAACCCAGCGCCGTCGTCGCATGAACCAAGAGCGCCAGCAGAACGGCCAAGCGCCACGTTTCCACGCCCAGCGGGAACGTCAACACTTGGGCGAGGGCCAGCAGGCCGACCAGCGAACCGGCCCAGACCAAGCCGCGTTCGCGGTAGAGCGTGGCGAGGACAAACGCCGTGGCGGCGGCGAGGAACAGAATGCCGGACGTCTCGGGGTCACGCAGGGAGCCGCCCGCGAAGATGGGGAAGGCAACGGAGAGCAGCCCCCCCGCGAGCGGGAACGCCAGCGAGAGCAATCCCGCCGCCCCGGCCACGTCGCGGCAGGCGTCGCGGAGCCGGGGCAGCCGCGGTAGGGAAAGGGCCGTCAGCGCGAGAACCAGCGCTTCGCCGCCGACGGCGAGTCCCCACACGCCGGGGTGATCGGGCCGGACCGCCCAAAGGAACCACAGCGTTGCTGGAATGAGCAGCCACACGCCGAAGAGGGAGACCACGCGGTACCGCCAGCGCAGGCTGGCGACGATGAAGCCGGCCGCACAGGCGAGGTGGACACCGGCCGCGAGCATGGGCTGCTCGGGGCCGTGGACCGTCACCACCAGCAACGCGACGACGGCGGAGCCGGCCGCACCGGCCACAAGACAGAGGGCATCAGCGAGTCGGCCGCGCCGGTCAAGCCACGCCGACAAGGCCCACAGGATACTTGCGTATCCGACGAGGGCCGCCCCGCTCGACGCCGCGGTGAACCGGCCGCGCAGCCAGCGCGCCGGATCGACGCCGTCCGGCACCGCCAGTCCATCGGCCACGACGTGGAAGCCGAGGACCGCCGCGCACGCGGCGCACGGGATCGCGGCGGCGTACAGCCACGGCATCTCGTCGCGGTACGCCGTCCAGCCCAACAGCAGGCCGACGGCCGCCGCCACGACGAGCAACGTGAGCGGGGCCGGCCACGCGAGGGCCAAACTCGCGGAGAGGACGAGCATCCCCGCGACCGCGACGCCGGTGCCGGTCGCCCGCAGGCCGACGGACTCCTTCACGCCGCGCTGGACGAGCAAGCCGGCCGCGAGGAGCGGCATCCCCGCGAGGACCGTCGGCAGCGCCATGTGCCGCAACGTCGCCGGCAAGTCATCGGCGCGGCTGAGGACGAACCCCCAGGTGGCCCCCAGGGCGAACACGGTCAGCCCGACGAACAACAAGAGCGCCATCGCCGTGTCTTCCGTCAACGGGGCCGGTTCCCCGCTCCGCCGAGAACGGGTCATGCGGCCGATGACGGCGGCCGACGCGGCCGCAAAGCAGGCGAGGGACAGCCAGACCGGCTGAAGAATGATTGCGCCCGCGTCACCCAAGGCCGGGGCCATCTGACTCGCCGGGGCGCCGACCAGGGCCAGGGCCAGCCACCAGCGCCGCGAGACCGAATCGGCTTCGACCAAATCGCGGCCGCCCGTGCGGATGAGCCACGCGAAGCCGAGGACGGCGCCGACCTTCACCGCCATGTCCAAGGCGTCCGCCGTGCCCCGCGCCCCGAGGTCGCCAAGCAGGAGCAGGTTGAGCGGCGTCAGCAGCACGGCGATGACCAACAGCCCGCGGCTGGTGACGGCCAGCTTCCAGTGGTGCAGGGTGTAGTGGCCGGCCCCGAACACTGCCGCGGTAATGCCGGCCGAGAGCAGGAACGTGAAGTATGGCAGCTCTTCCAGCGTCCGCCACAGGGAAAGCACCAGCGCGACCGAGCAGCCGACGATCAGCAGCCCGCCGGCCAACTCCCCCCAGAGGATGTTGCGGACGTGCATGAACTCGCCGAATGCTTCGGCCAGCGACCGGCGGGGCGGCGCCACGAACGCGGGCGTCCGGCGCGGCAACGGGGGCGGCGCCGCGGGGGGAGTCACTTCCAATTCCGCTTCGAAGGGCGGCTCTTCGGCCGGCTGGACTTCGTACGTGTCCGGGCGGGCCGGCAACGGCGGCGGGGCGAGGACTGGCCGCAGGACTTCCGGGGCCGGCTGGCGCCGCCGGCCGAGGAGCGCCTCCTTGCGCAAGTGAAGTTGCTCGACCACTTGGCCGGCCACTTCCTCGCTGAGGGCCCCCTCTTCTTGGAGTTGGCGGACCTCCAAGCGGGTGGTGCGCATTCGTTCGAGACGGCGGGCAAACTTCCCGGTCAGGTCGAGGTCACACTCGGGACAATCGCGCGCCCCGCCACGCAATGCCGCGCCGCACGCCGGGCAGTAGTCAAAGAGGTTCCGGGGGACGATCGGCGCCGCGCCGGAGCGCTGGACGGTCCACAGCAGGACGACGACCGCCACGACGAGGGCCGCCGCCGCGGACAGGACGCACATCAGCGTACATGAGTCCATCGCGGCTGGCGACTCGGTTGGGCGTGACTGGGAAGGCCGAGGCCGACGGGGCCTCACCGGGGAAAAACCGTGGGAAACGACATTCGCGTGGCGGGCAATTCGCCGTCGCGACACCGTCGAGTTCCGACTGTCTTATCGAATGAGCGACCGCCCGCGCGATTCCGCGGGCCGCCGCGGCGGCGCCCGCGCCGCGGAACCTTGAAATCGAAGTTGATCACTGGCGGGGACAGTGGTATAAATAATAGTGAGAACTCCCGCCTAAACTCACCTTTTCCGAACCTTGAATTGTTTGACGGGTAAACCGCGACACCATCCATCCCACCCCACCAAGGCGCTGTCCGATGAATTCAATTTCTGCCGCCGGGAACCGTTTCGCCCCCGGCCGCCGGGAGTTCCTCCGCGTCGGCGTCGTCGGCGGCCTCGGCCTGACGCTTGGCGACTTCTTCGCCATGCAGGCCCAGGGGGACCAAAAGACGTTCGCCAGCAAAGAGGGCGTCGCCAAGAGCGTCATCCAAATCGTGCTGCCCGGCGGGATGGCCCACCAAGAATCGTGGGATCCGAAGCCGGAGGCCCCGCTCGAATACCGCGGCCCGTTCGGCGTCGCCAAGACGAAAATCCCCGGCGTCGTCCTCAACGAGAACTTCCGCACCGTGGCCCAGGTCGCGGACAAGATGACGATCATCCGCTCCATCGCCGGCAAGGAGGCCGACCACGGCCGGGCGACGTACACGATGTACACCGGCTACCGGAAAAGCCCGGCCATCGAACACCCCAGTGTCGGGGCGGTCGTCTCGCACGAGTTCGGCCCGCGGAAAGACCTGCCGCCTTACGTGGCTGTGCCATCTGCGACCGAATACGGCGGCACCGGCTACCTCGGGTCGCAGTTCGGCCCCTTCGGCATCGGCAGCGACCCGGCCCGCAACGGGTACAAGGTCCGCGACCTGTCCCTGCCGCCGGGCGTGGACGACCGCCGCTTCTCGACCCGCCGGGAAATCCTCGACGTGGTGGACGACCACTTCAAGTATCAGGCCGGGAAGGCCGAGGCCCTCGGGGCGATGGACGAGTTTTACCAGCGGGCCTACGCCCTGATTAGCTCCCCGGCCGCCCGCGAGGCGTTCGACATCGAGAAGGAAACGGCGGCGACCCGCGCGAAGTACGGCACGACCGACGCCGGGCCGCGGTTCCTGCTGGCCCGCCGGCTCGTCGAGGCCGGCGTGCGGTTCGTCACCGTCAGCTACGGCGGCTGGGACATGCACGCGGGCATCGAGACCGCGATGAAGCGGCAGGCCCCCGGCCTCGACGCCGCCCTGGCCGGCTTGATCCGCGACTTGGACGACCGCGGGCTGCTGGCTTCGACCATCGTGCTGGTGACCAGCGAATTCGGCCGGACGCCGAAGATCAACGCCTCGGCCGGCCGCGACCACTTCCCGCGCGTCTTCTCGGTCGCCGTCGCCGGGGGCGGGTTCAAGAAGGGCCTCGTGTACGGGTCGTCCAACTCGACCGCCAGCGAGCCGGAAGAGAACCCCGTCCGCGTGGAGGACGTGTTGACCACCGTCTACCACCAGCTCGGCATCAACGTCGACAAGGAACTGATGGCCCCCGGCGGCCGGCCCATCGAGATCATCGACGGCGGCGAAGTCGTCAGCGGGCTGATCGGCTAATTCTTTCCGGCCCCGCGACACCGTCGCGGGGCTTTCGTCTTTTTTGTCGCGCCTGATTTGCCGGGGGCCGCCTGAGATGCGTTCTCTTCGTCTTCTATTCGCGTTCCTCGGCCTGTTGGCGGTCGCGACTCATGTCGAGGCCGGCACGCCGCGTCTGGCCAAGATCTCCCCGCCGGGCGGGCAGCGCGGCACGACGGTCGAAGTCGAGTTCGTCGGCAAGGCTCTGGAGCAGCCGCGCGGGGTGCTCTTTTACGAGCCGGGCATTTCCGCCGACGCGGTCGAAGTAGTGGAAAGTGTCACCGGCCCCAACGGCAAGGCCGTGGTTGTCGAGGCGGGAACGCGGGTCCGCGCCCGCTTGAAAGTCGCGGCCGACTGCCCGCTCGGGGCGCACGGCTTGCGGCTGTCCACCGCCGGCGGCCTGTCCGAATACGTCCGCTTTTTCGTCGGCCCGTTCCCGACCGTCGAGGAAAACGAAGTCATTGCCAAGCAGCGCAACGACACGCGAGAGACCGCAACCCCCGTCCCGGTCAACTCCACGGTCAGCGGCAAAATCAACGACCCGACGGACGTGGACTTCTACCGGGTCGAGGTGAAAAGCGGCCAGCGCGTCTCGGCCGAGATTGAAGCCGCCCGCCTCGGGGTCGAACGGGGCATCCCCGATTTGCACCTCGCCATCTACGACGCCGACGGCAAGCTACTCGCCGCGGCCGACGACTCTGCCCTCTACGTGCAAGACCCGGTCCTCTCCGTCCTGGCCGCCCGCGACGGGGCGTACTTCGTCGAAGTCCGCCACAGCATGTTCAACGGCGCCGGCGACGCATACCGCTTGCACGTCGGCACGTTCAGCCGGCCGACGGGGCTTTACCCCGCCGGCGGCCAAGCCGGGGCCGAACTCCGCGTGAAGATTCTGGGCGACCCCAAGGGCGTGCGGGAAGAAACCGTCCGCCTGCCCGCGACCCCGGGCGATTTCCCGTTCACCACGACACTGGACGGCGTGCCGTCGCCGTCCCCGAACCGGCTCCGCGTGTCGCCGTTTCCGAACGTCCTGGAAGCCGAGCCGAACGACCAACCGGAGCAAGTGGTGACGGCGACGATCACTGACTTGCCGGCCGCGTTCAACGGGATTATCGACAAGCCGGGGGACGTCGATTGTTTCCTGTTCCGCGCCAAGAAGGGGGAGCAGTTCAAGTTCCACGCGCTGGCGAACGCCCTCGGCTCGCCGGTGGACCCGGCGATCTGGATTAAAAAGGTCGGCGCCAAGGGGAATGCCGTTCTTGTGCGGGCGACCGACTCGCGGCCGAACCAACTCGGCCTCGCCCCGGCGGGCGGCCTGATCCGCGAGACGCAAGACCCGATGCTCGAATTCACCGCCCCGGCCGACGGGGAGTACGTCCTGGGCGTCGAAAACGAACGCGGCGAGGGCGGCCCCGACCACGTCTACCGCGTCGAAGTTCAAGCGGACGTCAACGCCGTCCACACCTACATCGCCCCCGAGCCGGAGAACCAGCAGCAGCCGCAGGCCCGGCAGACCATCGCGGTCGCCGCCGGCAACCGCTGCACGGCCCAAGTCGCCGTCTTCGCCACCAATCGGCCGGCCGCCGGCGACCTCGAACTCGTCGGCGTCAACCTCCCCAAGGGCGTCACGCTGCACGCCCCGAAACTGACCCCCGGCCTGACGCGCGTGCCGGTCGTGTTCGAAGTCGCGGAGGGCGTCAAGCCGCAGGCGTTGCTCATCGACCTCGTCGTCCGCCCCGTCGGCGGCGGTTCGCCGTTGGCGAGCGGCTACCGCCAAACGATTCAGATGAACGCCTACGGCAACAACGACTACTACCTTCACATCCCGGTCGACAAGCTGGCCTTCGCGGTCACGGAACCGGCCCCGTACCACGTGCGAGTCGAAGACCCGAAGTCGGCCCTCGTGCAAAACGGCGAGATGTCGCTCAAGTTCACCGTCGTTCGGGAGAAGGGCTTCGACGGCCCGGTGACGGTGCAGATGGATTGGAAGCCGCTCGGCATCAGCACCGCGACCCCGGTGACGGTCCCCGCGGGCCAGACCGACGGCACCTACCTCATCGGAGCCGCCCGCAACGCCGCGGCCGGGAGTCACCAGATCACGCTCACGGCGATGACCGGCTCCAGCCGGCGCGGCTACGCCGACGGCGAAACGCGGACCTACGTCGCCTCGCAGGCGTTCAAACTCACGGTCGCCGAGCCGCACGTCGAGGCCAAGATTCCCCGCTCGTCCGTCGAGCGCGGCAAGACGGCCACGCTGGTGTGCAAGTTGAATCACCTGCAACCGTTTGAAGGCAAGGCGACGGCCACGCTCGCCCGCCTGCCCCGCGGCGTCGAACTCGTGGAGGCGACCCGGGAGATCACGTCGGCCGACAAGGAAGTGACCTTCACCCTGCGGGCCACGGCCGAGGCTCTGGTGGGCAACTATCAGGGGGTCGTGCTCGACCTCACCGTGACCGACCACGGCCAGCCGGTGCGGCAACTCAGCGGCTCCGGCGTCCTGCGAGTCGATGCCGAACGCGGCGTGCCGGCGAAGGCCGCCCGGAAAGAATGAGACCGTTCTACGGAACCAAGATTTTTACCCCGAAGGGGTTCAACAACACAGCCCGGGGTCGCCGTTGCGGCGCACCCCGGGAACATAGCAAAGCCAAGTTTTGAACCCTGAAAGGGTTCCACAAAGGCAGCGAGTCGGTTGTGCAACCCTTTCAGGGTTGGTCGACGTGTGGGGTCATTTCCCGGGGTGCGCGAAGCGCGACCCCGGGCTTTGTTGTGCAACCCCTGCGGGGTAAAAATGGAAAAACCGAGTCGGTGGAATTGGTGTTGGATTCGGAAAACCGCTCATCGCACGACACGGCTAAAATAGCTTCGGTAACTTAAGGCGACTTCGTATATGCGTACCGCACTCCTCTCCCTGACCGTCGCCACGCTCCTCGTCGGTTACGCCGACGCGGCCTCCACGCTGAAGGTGTTCCCCGCCGCGGTCGAACTCCGCGGCCAGGACGACCGCCAAGGCGTCGTCGTGCAGCAGATCGACGGCCAAGGCGTCACGAAGGACGTCACCGCGGCCGCCAAGTTCCGGCTGGCCGACCCGGCGGTCGCCACGGTCGCGGGGCAATCGCTCACCCCGAAGAAAGACGGCGAGACGACGCTCGTGGTCGAACACGGCGGCCTGACTGCGGAAGTCGCCGTCACCGTGAAAGACGCGGCCACAGCCCGCCCGGTCAGCTTTCGGCTCGACGTGATGCCCATTTTCATGAAGCACGGGTGCAACAACGGCAGTTGCCACGGGGCGGCCCGCGGCAAGGACGGCTTCAACCTCTCCCTGTTCGGCTTCGACCCGGCCGGCGACCACCACCGGCTCACGCGGGCCATCGTCGGCCGCCGCGTGGACCTCGCCGTGCCGGAGAAGAGCCTGCTCCTCGAAAAAACCACCGCCGCCGTGCCGCACACTGGCGGCAAACTCTTCGACACGAATCACGACGACTACAAGACGCTGCTCCGCTGGCTGAAGGCCGGCGCCCCGGACGACGCGGCCGGCGCCCCCGTGCCGACAAGCGTCGAGTTACTTCCCCCGAAGATCATCTTCTCGGGCAAGGGCCAGACGCAGAAAGTCGTTGTGATCGCCAAGTACTCGGACGGCGCGGCCCGCGACGTGAGTCGGCTGGCGCTGTACATGACGAACAACGAGGCCATCGCCGTGATCGGCAAGGACGGCACGGTGACGGCCGGCGGGCACGGCGGGGCGTTCGTCTTCGCCCGCTTCGGGAAATTCACCGTCGGCGCGGAGGCCATCGTCCTGCCGACCGGCGACCAGTTCGTCTGGCCGAACCCGCCGGAGCGGAACTACATCGACACGCTCGTCTTCGACAAGTTGAAGAAACTGCACCTGGCGCCGTCGGACCTCGCCGCGGACGACGCGTTCCTGCGCCGGGTGAGCCTCGACCTGATCGGCCTGCCGCCGACGCGCGCGGAACACGCCCGGTTCCTCGCCGACACGGACCCGAAGAAGCGAGAAAGGCTGATCGACGCGTTGCTCGACCGGCCCGAGTTCGTGGACATGTGGGCGATGAAGTGGGGCGAACTGCTCCGCGTGCGCGCCTACAACCAAGTCCCGCAATACGGCCGGGACGCCAAGGCCATGTACACCTACGCCGCGTGGATCAAGGACCAAATGGCGAAGAACCGGCCGCTGAACGAGTTCGCCGCCGAGTTGCTCGGCGGCGGCGGCAGCAACTTCAAGTCGCCCCCCGCGAACCTCTACACGGCGGCGGACCGCCTCACGCCCGAGAAGACGGCCGAGGACGTCGCCCAGGTGTTCCTCGGCATCCGCATCCAATGCACCCAGTGCCACAATCACCCGTTCGACCGCTGGACGCTCGACGATTACTACGGGTTCTCCGCCTTCTTCGCCGGCGTGACCCTGCGCCGCGGCGTCGAGGGGCGGGAAGTCGTGGTCGCCAACAACAACGCGGCCAACACCGTCGCCCACCCCGTGGACGGGCGGCGCATGAAGCCGAAGTTCCTCGGCGGCGACGCCCCGGACGTCGAAGGGCAAGACCCGCGGAAGGCCTTGGCCGCGTGGCTGACCTCGTCGGAGAACAGCCAGTTCTCGCAGACGATGGCCAACATCATCTGGTCGCACTTCTTCGGCCGCGGCATCGTGGAACCAGTGGACGACGTCCGGATCAGCAACCCGCCGAGCAACAAGGAACTCCTCGAAGAACTCGGCAAGAAGCTCGCCGGCTACGGGTTCGACAAGAAGAAACTCGTCCGCGACATCTGCAACTCGCGGACCTACCAACTCTCGGTGGCCACGAACCCGACGAACGAACTGGAGGAGTCGTACTTCTCTCACTCCTACGTCCGCCGGCTCCGGGCCGAAGTGTTGCTCGACGCCATCACCCGCATCACCGGCACCGAAGACCGCTTCGCCCAGTCGCCCCCCGGCACCCGGGCCGTGCAGATTCACTCGGGCGAAGTGACCAACTACTTCCTGACGACGTTCGGCCGGGCCCCCCGCGAAACGCCTTGTTCGTGCGAAGTCAACCGCGAGGCGACCCTGTCGCAGGCCCTGCACCTCGTCAACGGGGACACGGTCACGTCAAAGATCGCCCAAAGCAAGGTGATCGCCGGGCTGCTCGCGGACAACAAGTCGCCGGAGGCCATCATTGAGGAACTGTACATCCGCACGCTGGGCCGCACGCCGAACGCCACGGAGTCCAAGCGGCTCGCCGAGATCGTGACGCGAGAGACGACCGACCCCAAGCGGCTTGCGGCCATCGCGGCGAGTCAGTCCGGCAACGACCCGACGTATAAGCGGACCGCCGAACGTGTCGAGGCGCTGAAAAAGGACCGGGCCAAGTTGAAGGACGGCAAGGAGGCCGCCGCCCTCGACAAGCAGATCGCCGTCGCAGACCAGACGCTCGCCGCCGCCCGCAAGCGGTTCGAAGCGGCCGCCGCCCAGACCGTCTACGGCGACATTCTGTGGGGGCTGCTCAACTCCGCCGAGTTCACGTTTAACCACTAAGAGACTGTCCCACAAGTCCTGTTTTGCCCCAAAAACAACGTCTTTTCCCGTGATTTTCAGGGAAAATCCGGGCTTGTGGGACAGTCTCTAAG
>JAYUGD010001202.1:0-2753 GCA_043767785.1 Zavarzinella sp.
CACCCGGCGGCTGACGCCGCTCGGCTCACTCGGAAGCACCCAAGCGTGTCACACCGCCCACCGCCAGTGGAGGCCGGCCGGCAACAAGCCGGCGGCGAATTCCAAGTGGACCACGCGGCGGTGCCCCGGCGCCGCGGCGGCCGAGGAGGCGTGCAGCAACAGCGGCCGGAAGGCGCTGATGCCGCCGCGATCACACACGGCCTCAACAGCCGGCATCGCCGTTCGCCACGCTTCGATGCGGGCGGCGTTCAGTTTCCCGGCCGCGTGCGACCCCGGCAAGAAGCGGATAGGGCCGTTGTCGGAACCGCAGTCGTCCAGATGCACGCGGACGGCAAGCATCTGTTCCAACAGTTCCGCCGGGGCCTCGACGTGCGGGACGCCGTCCTTGACGGACCACGGGCCCAACCCCGCTTCCTCGATGCGCTCCGCGACGGCGACGGTCAAATCCTGGTGCCACGGCACCTTCCAATTCGCCCCGGCCGACTTGTCGAAGAACAGCCCGCGCACGGCGACGGCTCCCGGCCCCAACACGGCTTCGACGACTTGACGCACGGGTTCCGACCGGGCAAGGGCTTGCACCAGCGGCCGGTCCAACAGGTTCCGCGAGCCGCCGCGGCCCGTGGTCTCGGCGGGCATGAGGTCGTTGGCCAAGGCGGCCAAGACATCGTTGGGAATGTGGGAGGGGATGACAGCCCAGCCGTCTTCGGCGATCCGGGCGGCGAAGGTGTCGGGGAGACGGGCGGTCACTTGCCGGACCGGGCGACGAGGAAGGCGACGGCGGCCGCGATGACGCCGCCCACGACGGCCCCGGAGATGTTCGGGACGACCGACCACGCCCGGTTGCCGGCCGTCTCGCGGGACGATTCCAGCTTAATAACTTTCTCTTGCAGGACGGCGAGAGCGAGGCGGGCTTGGTTGAGGTCCGCGGGGGCGGCTTTCTGGTCGGCGGACAACTCGGTGAGCGCCTTCTCCGTCGCCGCCCGAACGCCCCGCAACTCGGCGACGGTTTGCTCCAGGTCCCAGAGCCGGTCCCCTTGGGTCTTGGCCACGTCAGTTCTCCGACATCATGCGGTCGATGCGCCGGTCGAGCGAGATGGAAATCAAGTCGCCCCACAGGCGATAGGCCCGGTAATTCGTCAGCCGTTCATTCCGCAACTCATCCCCCGGGATGGTCCCGACGACCGAATCGCCGTCCGACTTCCGCAACCGGAGCGTCAAGGACGGTTGCCCGACGTCGTCGAGCTGTCGGTCCCATTCGCCGCTCACGTCGTACGGCAGCCCCTTGAGCAGCCCCGACAATTCTTCGAGCCGGTCCGTCGTCCGGCGGGCGACGGCGTACTCCTCCGGCGCTTGCTTCAACCGCTCGCTGTACACGACTTGCATGGCCGACTCCTGTGCCAAACACTCTCTCCGAATTCTAACCCGGCCGGCGGCGGCCAACAAGTTCCCGCCGGCTTGCACCCCGCGCGCCGTCTCGTAAAAAACCGATTGCCACTACGGGGGGTCTCATGAAGTTTGATTTGGCGGTGGTCGGCGGCGGGATCGTCGGGTTGGCGACGGCCTACCAGTTCACGAAGCGGTTGCCCGGCAAGCGGGTCGTCGTGCTGGAGAAGGAGGCGCGCGTCGCCGAGCACCAGACGGGGCACAACTCCGGCGTGCTGCACTCCGGCATCTACTATAAGCCCGGGTCGCTGAAGGCCATCAACTGCCGGGCCGGCAAGAAGGCGATGGAGGCGTTCTGCGCCGCCGAGGGGATCGCCCACGAGATTTGCGGCAAGGTCATCGTCGCCATCGACGACGGCGACTTGCCCTCCCTGCAAAAGATCTACGAGCGCGGCGTCGCCAACGGCATCAACTGCGCCATCATCGAGAAGTCGCGGCTCAAGGAACTCGAGCCGCACGCGGCCGGCATCAAGGCGATCCACGTCCCGGAGGCGGGGATCGTCAACTACCGGCAGGTGTGCGAACGGCTGGCCGAGCGCGTGAAGGAGGCCGGCGGCGAAGTCGTCCTCGGCGCCCGCGTCACCAAGGTCACGCACCAGACCGATGGCGTGACGGTCGTCACCTCTCAGGGGGAGTACACGGCCAGCCAGCTCGTCAACTGCGCCGGGCTGCACTCGGACCGCGTGGCGAAGCTGACCGGCGAGAAGCCGGCGGCCAAGATCGTGCCGTTCCGCGGCGAATACTTCGAGCTGAAGCCCTCGGCCAAGCACCTCTGCAAGAACCTGATTTACCCGACGCCCGACCCGGCGTTCCCGTTCCTCGGCGTCCACTTCACGCGCATGATCGACGGGGCCGTCGAGTGCGGGCCGAACGCGGTGTTGGCCTTCGGCCGGGAGTCGTACCAGTTCTGGAGCGTCAACCCGCGCGACCTGTTCGAGTCGCTGACGTACCCCGGCTTTATCCGCATGGCGCTCAAGCACTGGAAGATGGGCATGGGCGAGATGTGGCGGTCCCTCAGCAAAAAGGCCTTCGTGCGGGCCTTGCAGCGCTTGGTGCCGGAGATCACGGCGGCCGACCTCGAAAGCGCCCCGGCCGGCATCCGGGCGCAGGCCGTCTCCCCGGACGGCGGGATGGTGGACGACTTCCTGATCCAAGAAGCCGACCGCGTGGTCAACGTGTGCAACGCCCCCTCCCCGGCGGCGACGGCGTCATTGCAGATTGGCGAAACAATCACGGACCGTCTGGCCGTGCGATTTAATTGAAGAGAAGAGTTTCACGCAAAGCTCGCAAAGAGGCAAAGCTCGCAAAGA
>JAYUGD010001203.1:0-2748 GCA_043767785.1 Zavarzinella sp.
GCGGGGAACTACGGCGTCCTCACGGAAAAGAAGGAAGACGCCCCGGAGGTTAACTTCGGCAGCTTGCGGGACAAGTTCGCCAAGAGCAAGATCGGCCCGGCCATGTACCTGACGGTCGGCCCGTCCAACTGGCTGCTGCGGCTCGGCCTGTTCAGTTGCACCGCGGCCGTCCTCAAGGCCTTTTACGACGTCTTCCCGCTGATCTTCTGCGAAGTCGCCCCGCTGCGGCCGTTCATCCGGCCGCAAATCACCCAATTGCTCTTCGACATCGTCGTCTTCGGCCTCGGGGCGGTCATGTGCTCGGGGGCCTCGCGACTGCACGACCTGCGATCCTTCGCGTGGGCCATCATCGGGTCCGTAATGGCCATCGTGATTTACATGCCGATCTGCATCGCGGCGGCCTCGATTCTGCTCATCATGTTTGGCCCGACGGGCCTGATGATGTCCATCGCCATCGGCATGATCTCCTTCGTGGGCGTCTGGTGCCTCATCGTGATTTTCAAGCCCGCCGTCCGCGAGGGCTTCAAGGAACGCGAGACGCAAGGCGCCTCCGGCTGAGCGGGCTTAGGCCGCTGTTCCGAGATTGACCTGCCAAGGGGGGAGCCGTGCCCGCCGACTTCGACTTGGGCGAATACGTGGGCGTCGGCCTCTCGACGCGGCAACTCGCGTTCGCGGCCGGCGTGCTGTTCTTCGGCCTGTTCGCGGCCTCCGCAATGCGGCGGACGGGGCGGGCCGGCGGGGTCTGGGCGGCGGTTTGGGGATCGGCCGCCGTCGCGTTGGCGGCCGTCGCGCTGTACGTCGCCGGCCGCGGACTCGGCGATTCCCTCCCGGAGTGGCTCGTTCCCTTCACCCAACAGGAACCGCTGCAACGGGCCGCCGCCGTCGGCGTCCTCGGGTGCTGGGCGTTCATTTTCCTGTCGGCCCACTGGGTCAACGACTCGCTGTTGAAGTGGCTGCTCCGCGTCGCCGGGCTGGGGTGCCTCGGCGTGGCCGCGTGGCTCGGGGCGACGTGGTTCGCGGACGACCTGCCCGCCGGAGCGAAGCCGTGGGCGACGACGGAAATCTTCCTCCACGTCGGCGGCGCCGTCGGCTTGCTCCTGTTGGCCGCCGCGTTATGGATGAAAGGCCGGTGGGGCCAGCCGCCCGCGTGCTGGGCCTACCGCAGTCTCATTCCCGTGGTGTTGGGCGGGCTGGCGCTGATGGCTGATGACCGCTTCGCCGGGCACATCCCCGACGACTGGAAAGACTTCCCCGCCCGCCGCGTGATCGTCGCCCTCACGGCCATCGGCTTCGTCTGCGGCCTGCTCATCGCCGCCGGGGCGTGGCTGATGCGAGACCGGCCACCGGCCGCCGAACCAACGGGGAAATCGATCGCCCAGAAGCCGAAACCCAAGCCGGCCAAGCCGCTGCCCGTGGCTGTGTTACTGGACGCCGAGGGGCGGCCGATCTTGCCGCCGAAGAAGGCGTAACCGTCGTCCTACCTGATCCGCCGCAGAACGTCGTGGTAATCCTCCGGCGTGTTCACGTTCCGCAGGGAGTCCAAGTCCGGGTCGCAGTCCCGGAAGTCCCGCTCATCCAGCACGCGGACGCGGCGCCCATTGAGCAGGTCCGTCATGCGGCGGCGGTCTTCGAGGAACAGGGCGCCAAGTTGAGCCAACGTCCGCGTGTGGTAGACGGCGGCCAGCGGGTGGAACCGGCCGCCGATTTTGGGGATCGCGATGTCGTCATCCCCGAGCGACTCCACGACCCGCCGCACGAACGCCGGCTTCAACAGCGGCACGTCGCACGAACTCAGATACACGGCGTCCACGTCGTCCGACAGGTTCGTCATCGCCCGGAACAGGGCGTCCACCGGCCCCGAGTCCGGAACGAAGTCTCTCAGAATGCTGACATCGAACGGTGACAGGGGCGGCAAGTCTTGGTCTTGGGCGGCGACGACGATAATGGGTTGGGCGACGCTGTGGACCACGCGCACGACCCGTTCGAGGAACGTCTCTTCCCCGACGCGCAGCAGCGCCTTGGGCGTCCCCATGCGGGAGCTTTTCCCGCCGCACAACACGACGCCGGCCACGTCCACGCTGCCCCCCGCCGCCCGGCATAGAATGCGAATCTACTCCCACACCTACCGGAAGACTCGGTCATGAGCAAGGGAAATGTGCTGTTGGTCATCGGCGACGCGGCCGAAGTGCTGGACACTTTTTACCCGCTGCACCGACTTCAAGAGGAGGGGTACACGGTGCATGTCGCCGGGCCGGCGAAGCGCGTGTACCACTTGGTGCAGCACGACCGGAACCCGGCGTGGGACATCACGGTCGAATCCCCGGGCTACCAGTTGGCGGCCGACATCGCCTTCGCGGACGCCGACCCGACCGATTACGTCGGCATGGTCATCAGCGGCGGCCGCGCGCCCGAGTACCTCCGCTACGACGCGGCCTTGCTGACTCTGACGCGGGCGATGTTCGCCGCCCAGAAGCCGGTCGCCTCCGTGTGCCACGGCATCGAGATCGTGGCCGCCGCCGGCGTCTTGAAGGGGTTGACCGCCACGACCGTCGCCAAGTGCCAACTGGACGTGGAGTCCTTCGGCGGCACGTACGAAGACCGCGAGGTGGTGGTCAGCGGCAACCTCGTCACGGCCCGGACGTGGCACGACAACCCGGCGTGGATGCGGGCATACGTGGCGAGGCTCAACGCCAGCGTGGCCAAGGTGACACGGTGAGGGTCGCCATCGTCGCTTTTCGCTCCGCGAAA
>JAYUGD010001204.1:0-7677 GCA_043767785.1 Zavarzinella sp.
AGCGCCCCCACCACCGCCACCCGCCGCCATTGACGCAAACCTTTGCCGAGACAGTTCATATAGGATAACGAACGGTATTGCGTTTAGCCGCGACGCGGAGGCTTTGCGCAGCGGAGCGCGGGTCCCCGCGTAAAATCGTCGCCCTCCGAGCAGTCATAGCCCGCTGCGCAAGCAAGGGTACGGCGACTTCCATTGGCGGTGGCTTCCCGTTACGGCCGGTCTTCGACCCTTGCTTGCGCAGCGGGCTATGACTGCTTGAGCGTGGAGCGATTGATGTCGGGGGGTTTCGCAAGAGGCTTGTTTCCCACCCGTCTCACCCGAGGGCCGCTTCGCCCGTGTCGTCGAACACCTTCACCGACACGGAGGCCGGGCATTCGGTGACGCCGTCCGGCAACTTCTTGGCAAAGTGGACCGCCCAATAATCCCGCATGGTCAACGAGAGGCGCGCGCCAATTTCATAGACATCACTGGTCGGGTCCGCGTCTTGCAGCATGTTTTTTAGCAACGCCTTCGTGACATGGTTGCACGAGCAGACCGGGCCAAGGTCGAGGCCGAGTGACGCGACGAACGCGGCGGCTGTCGCCATCACTTCCGGCGGCGGCTCCGGTGCGATTCTCTCCGGCGAGTCGGGTTTTCTATTCCGCATTCCGAATTCCGAACTCCGCATTTATCGGTTCTTATACCGCGTACTCACCCGCTCCATGAACCGCCGCTCCTCGGGCGTCAGCGAGTCCTTGCCCAGGCGGCCGATCTTTTCGAGGAGGTCGTCCAGGCGGGCCTCGTCGGCGGCGCGCTCGCCGGCCTGGCGCTGCTCCTTGCGGACCTTGCGGGCCAGCAGCCAGCGCTTGAGCGGGCCGACGCGCTTGGGCTTGGGCGGGGCGTCGTCGTCCGGGCCGAAGCCGCCGTACCCCTTGGAAAAGTCGTACCCGAAGGCCCCGCCCTCCTCCATGCTGTTGGCGAGGATCATCAGTTGCTGGTAGCTGCTGAAGATCATGAAGGCCGCGAGGGCGAACAGCATCGAGTCGTTGAACACGAACGACACCATGACGAACAGCATGGCGAACACGAGGCCGACGTAGCAGGCCGTCGTCGTGGCGCTCCGGTAGTCGTCGCGGCGGCCCCACAGGATGCACTGCAGCAGTCGACCGCCGTCGAGCGGGAACGCCGGGATGAGGTTGAACGCCAAGAGCACGAGGCTCAGCCAGAAGGCCCGGGCCGTCCACAGCACCCACGCCGGGTAGGATTCGAGCTTCGAGTCTTCGATCTCGACGAACTTGTTGTCGTCCGCGATGGCGTACTTGACGCCGCCCGGCGTCTTCACGATCTTCGGGGAGTAAATGATCTCCGTCGTCCCCTTCTTGAGGTGGTACGGCGACTCCTCGTACCCCGGCAGGCCGACGGTCCCGGCGCGGTAGTTGGTCAACTCGGGGTAGTACAGTTGCCGCGTCTGGAAGATGTTCACCGGCGGCAGGTAGCTGGCGGCCATGAGGGCCGCGCCGGTGGCGAGGCAGATCAGCACGTTGACGAGCGGCCCGCCGATCACGCAGATCAGGTTGGCCCGCGGCGTGTGCGGGACGTTGCAGTACGCCAGCCCGCCGAGGGGCCACATGAGGATTTCGTCCGCGTCCCCGTCCACGTAGCGGGCGGCGAAGCAGTGGCCGAACTCGTGCAGGAGGACGATGCCGAAGAGCATCACCACCCAGATGAGGGCGAACTCGCCGACGTGCTGCGGGTCGAGGTAGTAGGCCCGGCCGAGCAGCCCGAGGGTGACGACGATGTACAGGATGTGCAGCTTGACCTGGATGCCGAACGCCCGGAACAGCGGGATCGACCAGTTGAACGGATCACGCATGGGCGGCCACCCAAGACCAGCGGGGGTGCGGACACAAGGAGAGCGACGGGTATCTTACCACGAAGCCGGGGCGGGCGACAGAGGGGACGGTCGCCGGTTACGCCCGTGACTGCCAGACGGCCGGGTCACGCGACGTGTGAAACACGGCCAGCGCCATGACGTGGTCGGCGTGGACTTGGTAATAAATGCAGAACGGCCAGCGGGGAACGGGGGCTTCCCGCACGTCGTCGAGGGCTTCCGGCCAGCGGTTCGGCTGGTCGGCGATCCGGGCGAACATTCGCTGAATAGCCGTGACGAAGCGGTCGCCCAAGCCGCGGCACAGGCCCTCGTATCGGTCGGCGGCCCTGTCGTACTCGGCTTGCGCCAGTCGCCGGAGGCGGACGGGAAGGCTCATTGGGCGAGCCGCTTCCGGGTTGCCGCCAAGGCGTCTTCCCACGCCACCCAGTCGTCGGGGTTTTCTTTGGCGTCGGCGACGCGCCGCTGCAGTTCGGCCCGTTGGGCGTCAGAAAGCAGGCCGCCGGGCGGGGCGTTGGCCGCCAAATCGTCCCAGAGGTCGCCGACGAGGTCCAATTTTTCTTCGGCGGTTAGCCCGCCCATCCCGAGTGTGGCAAAGGTAGTCGCCATCCGGTCGCTCCTGAAAACGCTCGCTGTGATTATACCGCTTCACTTATCTCACTTCCCGTCCACCCCCAGCGTCTTCCCCGCGGCTAGCAGCAGTTTCTCCAACTCCTCGCCGACGGGCAGCAGTTTGGCGACGGCGGCTTTGTCCTCGTCCTCGGTGGCGGCGTCGGCGAGTTTCTTCATCGCCTCGCCGTAGCGTTCCAGCACTTGCGGGCCGGCGAGGTAGAATTTGCGCAGCGTCACCAAGTCGCGGACGGCCTCGCACTTGGCGACGGCCATTTTGGCTTCCGCTAACCCGTCCCGCATTTCGGTCGGCTTTTCCCACTTGGGCCACGTGTCGTACACGAACTTGCGGGCGGCGGCGTGGGCGTCGTCTTTGACTTGCCACTCCTTTTCCAGCAAGGCCAAGGCGGCTTCCAGTTCGGCCTTGGCGGCCGGCTCGTCCGCGGAGGCCTTGATCGCCTCGCGGTACTTCTCGATGGCCTGCTCGTAGTCGGCCTTGTTGATGTGCAGCTTGGCGTCGAGTAATAAGCCGTCGATCGTCTTGCGCTTGGCCAGGGCGGCCGGGTCGTTCTCGACGCGAATTACGTCCTTCAGTTTCCCGAGGTGGGCCTTCAACTCGGCGTTCTTGGCGGCCAGCGCCCGCAGGTCGGCCTCGGTGGCGTCGAAGGCGGTGGCCGGGGCGTCTTTGCCGAGGCGTTCCTTCATCCGCGACACGTCGGCCCGCAGGGCGGTGATCTCCTTGTCCGTGGCGGCGACGGCGGCCTCGCCGTATTCGAGGGCCTTCGGCTTGTCTTTGCGTTGCAAGTCGCTCAGTTCATCGACGGCGCGGGCCAGCACCACGCGGGCGCTGCGGACGCGGTCGAGCATGTCGCGCGTGCGGTCCGCGGCGTCATTCTGGGCGTCGGCCCGCGGGTCGAGGTTCACTTTGCGCGTCGCCGTGTGGCGGGCGAACAGCTCCAGCGGGATGCGGGCCACCGGGGCGTCATTAGACGTGACGACCACGAAGGCCATGTTCTTGATCGGCTCCTTCGACGTGTACACGCCGTCGGCCAGCGCCAGCTCTTCGCGGTCGCGGGAGCCGTCCGCGGGGAAGTCGGCCTCGCCGGCGCGGACGCGGATGTTGGCGCCCTTGAGCGGGTTGCCGGCACCGTCCGTCAATCGCAACTTCACGGGGGTCTCGGCGGTGCCGAGCTTCACGGCCCGGTAGCCGACAGTGGCGCCGTCGCGCGGCAAGCCGCCGCGGAAACGGGTGTGCAGCTTGCAGACGGCCGTGCCGCTGCGCGGGGTGTCCTGCACTTGCAACAGGACGCCGTCGAGCCGTTGCCCGGTCGTCGCCGACGGCGCCTCTTTCCCCTTGGCCGGGCGCGCGGGCCGGCGGTTCTCGCGCACCTGCACGACGGCGAACACGTCCCCCTTCTTTACCCACTGGTCCACGGGGCCGAGGTCGCCGGCCTTCAACGTCACGGCCACGGCGCCCCCCCCGTTCGGGTCGAACGTGCCGACGAAGCCGAAGTCCGTGCCGACGGCCCGCGCCGCCACGCGGCTCACCGACGCCCGGTCCCCTTCCAACACGGTGCGGACCACCGGCGTCGCCGTCCCGGTGCAGCCGTCGTGCTGCCGGACGCGAATCTCGTACTGCCCGTCCGCGATGTCCACGCAGACAAAGTGCGTCTTCACCCCAGTGACGGCCGTCACGCCATCAAGAGCGTCCAACCCCTTGTCGGCCACCAACTGCCACAACGGCTCGCGCTTCTCGGGGGCGACGCCGGCCAAGTCCACGACTTCGACGGTCGCCAACGGCCCGAGGGCGTTCTGCAACATCTGCCGCATCTGCTTCGCCACGTCGGCCCGGAACAACGGCGTCAGCGTCGGGTGCTCAGCCGTGCGCAAGACGACCCGAAGCAGGTACGGCTTCTTGGCCTCGGGATCGACGGCAGCGAACAACGGGGCGGCGAGGAAGAGGAGAACCAGAGCGGCGCGAACCATGAGTCGATCCTGACGGAGACGGAGACAAGGGCATCGTATCAGGAACCTGTGAAGCCGCGACGCGGAGTCTTCGGAGCGGAGTGGTATAATGATTTCAGTTCACGATCAGTTCAACGGCAGAAACAAGTAACTTTTTTGCCAGCGGAGTAGTGGCGCCGCAAGTAGGAGGTATCCACAATGCCCTTCAGCCCAGAAGTCAAAACCCGGATGTTTGTCCGCAGCATGCGGTTCTGTTGTCTGTGCCGGAAGCAATGCGGCACAAACATTGAAGCGGCTCACATCATTGATGAAGCCGCAGGCGGATCGAATGATGAAGATAACGGAATTCCTGTGTGCTTTGACTGTCATCAAGAGATTGGTGGCTACAACGACAAGCACCCCAAAGGGAATAAGTTCAGGCCAGAAGAACTGCGGGCCCGTCGTGATAAGATTTACGAGTTAGTGGACACAAGCCCTATTCACACTGGACATACGGGCGCGGCCCCCGACACGGTCTCCGAATCGCAGATCAATGCTGCCGTCTATATCGGGACCAACGGTGTCAACATCATTGGTCAAAACGCCGTGGTCCTTGGCCCGAACGCAATCAAAATCGTCGGCCCCGTGGTAAACAACAACAACAAATAGTCGAGCGGTCAGACCAAATGCCGCATGCCATGTACACGGGGGAAAAGTGATAGGGACTCATCGTTTGCCGAACGGACGCGAGGTGTATCTCGTCCGCTTCAAGATGGTCGGGACGTACTCCGGCTTCTTGGAAGGGTCCCCCAAGACCATCAGCCATGTGGTCCGCGAGGGCTTGGCCGAGCGGGCTGCGAGCGTTCTGCCCCCTGCCCGCCCGCTTGCGATTGTGCCGGCCCCGGCGGGTGATTTGCCGCCGTGGTTGTGCGTGGCCGAGTTGGAATCGCGGCACGGGGTCCGGCACACGGACCCGGACTACAACTCCCGACTTTACGCCTGCTGGTTCGCTGAGAACACGGCCCAGAGCGTCGATGCGATGGTAGAGGCGGCTCTCCCACACTTGAACTGGGAGCTGAACGCTGAGGACGACGACATCATGGATTTCTAAGCGGCTTGGTTGGCCCGATAACGGTGCGCCGAGAGCATGATCGCGGCTCAATCACGTGCTCTCGCCGCCGAGAGGGTGACAGCCGGTACTGCCGCCGGGCGGCGTAATAAGTAAAATCACTCCTGCCAGCCCGCGCGCGGAGGCGTCCTTGTGTCCATGACTTTTGAAGTCGATCTCCCGGCCGACCTCGCCCGGTTTCGGCTCCCTGGCGCTGTCGCCGCCCGCCTCCAAAACCTTCTCGACCGTCAGGACGCCGGCCAGCCGTTGACGGATACCGAACGCGGCGAGGCCGAGGGACTGGTCGATTTGGCGGACTTACTCTCCCTGTTGCGTCTGCGGGCCGAACGGGCGACGCCGTGAGCGACATTCCGGCCGCGCTCCGCGATGAGGTCATCCTGCATGTCGTCACCCGCCGGGTTGAGAACGGCAATCGTGGCCACCCGCGCGATGCTGGCCGAGTACAAGCGCCGCCGGCCGGCGGTTTCGTAAGCGCTCCGGCCGCCCCGCCGAAATCGGCGGCCGGTTTTCCGGCCTGACGGGCCGCTTAACATAGCCCAGCCCGTCAGGGCTGGAACGGGAAGTCATTGGATTTTCGGTCTGTAGGACCGTCTGGGTCTTACGCGCGGTGTCGGCCCCGTCACCGGCCCTGACGGGTTCGGCGCCCAATAATCGGTCCTTCAGACCGAGGGTTTCATTAGGCGTCAGTTCCCAGCCCTTGCGGGCTGGGCTATGTTAAGCGGCCCTTCAGGCCGAGAAAACAAGCCCGAGCTGGCGATGAGCCAGTTGCGTATAACGACAAACACATTTGCCCGACAACGTGAAAAGAGATGACCATGACTCGTTCGCTTCGGTGGCCCGCCTGGCGCGCCGGCTTCGCGGTGGTCGTGATCGCCTTGGCGGCGCTCCTGCCGGCCACCCGCGCAATCGCCCAAGAGAAGCCGGTTGAGAAGCCGGCCGAGCCGATCACCACGGGGCAGCGCGTCTTTACGTGCGGGCACAGCTTCCATGTGTGGGTGCCCGGCATCATGGCCGACCTCTGCAAGAAGGCGGAGATCCCGAATCACGTCCAAGTCGGCCTGTCGTCCATCGGCGGGTCGCGCGTCATTCAACACTGGGATGTCGCCGAGGAGAAGAACAAGGCCAAGGAAGCCCTGAAGACGGGCAAGGTTGACGTGCTGACCCTGTCGCCGATCTTCCTCCCCGATGCGGGCATCGAGAACTTCACGACCCTGGCCTTGGAGCACAACAAGGACATCCGCGTCGTCGTCCAGCCCATCTGGCTGCGCTGGGACGTGTACGAGCCGACGACCAAGCGGCCCGAGAAGGTGGACCACAACGCGATCACCGGCGAGGAACTGCGGAAACGGCACGCGGAATACTTCAAGTCAGTGGACGAGTTTGTCCGCGCCCTCAACACGAAACTCGGCAAGACGGTGCTGTTCATCGCCCCGGCCCCCCAGGCCGTGATCGCCCTGCGCGAGAAGATCATCGCGGGCGAGGCGCCGGGGCTGAAGGCGCAGGAAGACCTGTTCTCCGACGCCCTCGGCCACGGCAAGCCGCCGCTGCAAGCCCTGGTCGCGTACTGTAATTACGCCGTGGTGTACCGCCGAAGCCCGGTCGGCTTGCCGGCGCCCGAAATCCTGAAGCAAGCGAAGCTCGGGGACCAGGAGGCGAAGCTGAACCGCCTGCTGCAAGAACTGGCGTGGGAGGCCGTCACCACGCACCCGCTCAGCGGCGTCCGACTGGAAGCGAAGCCGGAGAAGTAGCCGAGCGTCAGCGAGGGAGGCGAGCCAGTAGCGTGAGCGCCTGGAGGAACCCCCTGCGTCCGTGCGCCGCGAACCGAGTCTTCGAGGTTCGCTACCTGGGTGACGCCTCTTGCCCAATGGGTCGGGCTTCGAAGACTCGCCCTTGCGGTTGCGTGCGTGCGGCTCTTCCAGGCGCTAACGCTACTGGCTCGCCTTCCTCGCTAACGCTTCGGCCCGAGATCAGAAACTAATCTTCACCGGGGCCGGGCCGTAGAACAGGTTCACCCCGAGTTCCGACAGGGCGAGGGTGGGCTGTATTCAACTTTCTCTTGCGTGGGTTTGGCGTTCATCCCGAAACTGTTACGCCGTTGCGTCGGCGAACAGCTTTTGTCGCAGACGGC
>JAYUGD010001205.1:0-2744 GCA_043767785.1 Zavarzinella sp.
GAAGCGCCACCCGCCGCCTCACGGCGGTCGGCTCGTTCATCTTACCAACGACACTTTTACGCGAACAGTTCGTCCACCGGCTTGCCGTTGTCAACCAGCTTCATCGGCCGTTGCAGCGGGGTCATCACTTCCTTGTTCGGGTTGATGCCGAGCGCGTGGCAGATGGAGGCGTGCAGGTGGCTGACCTTCACGGGGCGGTCCTTCGGCTGCATGCCGTCGGCGTCGGAGGAGCCGATCACTTGGCCCCCCTTCACGCCGCCGCCGGCGAAGAGGCAACTGAACACGCCGGGGTGGTGGTCCCGGCCCATCGTCATGTTGATCTTCGGCGTGCGGCCGAACTCGCTCAGCATCACGATCATGGTCTTCTTGAGCATGCCGCTCTGGGCCAAGTCTTCGATCAGAGCGGCCAAGGCCGGGTCCATCGCCTCGCCGTGGTCCCGCATGGCCGGGAAGGCGTTCGAGTGGACGTCGAACCCGCCGCGGTTGACCTGCACGAAGCGGACGCCCTTTTCCACCAGGCGGCGGGCCAACAGGGCCGACCGGCCGAACTCGCTGTCGCCGTAGCGCTCGAGTACTTCCGGCTTCTCCTTGCGCACTTCGAAGGCGTCGAGGGCGGGGCTGCGCATCAGCTTCACCGCGTCGGCCAGGGCGGTCTGCGCCCCGGTGTTCTCGTCGGCCGGGACGGCCCCGGCCTGGCGCTCATTCATCTTCTTCAGGATGTCGAGCCGCTTGTTGCCGCGGATATCGCCAATGGCGCTCGGGAAGGCCAAGTACGGGTCCTTCTCGCCGGGGCGGCCGACGAAGTACGCTTCACATTTTTGGCCGAGGTAGCCGGCCTTGGGGGCCAGGCCGCCGATGGTGACGTAGGCCGGCAGGTCGCCGAGCGTCTTGCGCTCGCTGACCACGACGGAGCCGACGCCGGGGTGTTGGAGGTTGGCGCTCTGGGCGTAGCTAGTTTGCAGTTGGTAAGTGGCCCGGCCGTGGTCGCCGTTCTGCCCGGCGATGGAGCGGATCAGGGCGACGTGCTTCATCTGCTTGGCCAGTTCCGGGAAGATCTCCGAAATCTGGATGCCGGCGACCGAGGTCTTGATCGGCTCGAAGTCCCCCGCCACGTCGCGGCCCGGCTTGGGGTCGAACGTGTCGATGTGGCTCATCCCGCCGCCGTTCCAGAACAGGATGACGTGTTCGGCGGCGGCGGCGTGGTCTTCCCCGCCGCGGGCGACCAGCGTGCGGACGTTCATGCCGAGGAACAGCCCGGCGGCCGCCCCGGCGAAGGTCCGGCGGCTCAGCCGGTAGTCTTGGCAGGCCAGCGAATTCAGGTTCATGGGTCGATATCCAATTGGTTGGGAGTCGGTGTGTATTAGTCGCTTCAAATGTGGGGAGTCAATCAGACCCCCCCGGCCCCCCTTGTCAGGGGGGGAGGAAAACTTTAGTTGATAAACCGGAACTCGTTGCTGTTGAACAAGGCCCAGCGCAGGTCGGCGACGCCGTCCAGCGGGGTCTTAGCGTCGGCGATGATCGCCTTGGCCTCGATCACTTCTTCGGGGCTGGGTTCGCGAGTCATGGCCTCCCGGTACACCAGTTTGATCGCGGCGTCGAGGTCGGCCTTTGGGCCGGCGACGAGCGAATAAATCGGCTCCAGCGGGCCGACGCGGGCGGCCTCGTTGGTCAGCTTGCCGTTGAGCATCATCAGGGCTTGCCGCATCGACGGGCTGTGGTCCCGCCGCTCGTCCAGAGCGCCGCGGTCGGTCTGCCCGAACACGCGGAGGAAGTGGCCGACGGGGGCCGGGGAGGCCATCCGCATCGAACTCGTGAACTGCGGGTTGTCGTCCACCACCGTCTTGACTTCCTTGGTGGTGTACCGCATTCGCGTGCCCGGCTTCATCATCCCGCCCTTCATCATCATCTCTGCTTCGATTTCCTCGGCCGACTTGGCGGTCATCTTGTCGATGTCCAAGCCGTCCTTGTTCTTGAGGGCCTTCTTGAAGTCCACCTCGATGCCGCGCTCCAGGTCGAAGCCGCCGGTCGGGGCCATCTTCTGCATGGCGGCCATCGCCTCCGGCTTTTCCTTGCCCGGCTTGGCCAAGTCTTCCTTGATGCCGGCCGGGACTTGGACGTAAGAGGTCACGGTCATAACGTTCTCGCCGGGCCGGTGCTTCGGCGTGAACAGGTGGCCGGCCTGCACGATGCTGTCGAACAGCGTCTCGCTGGCCATCCGGCGGGCCGGGGTGGCGAGGAAGGCCGTCTCGGATTCAAGTCGCTGCGGGGCCGGGACGCTGCCGGCCATGTGGCCGCGCTGGTAGACGCCCGTGCTGACGACCGCCTTGACCAATTGGCGGAAGTCGTAGCCGCTGGCCACGAACTCGTCGGCCAGGAAGTCCAGCGTCTTCGGGTGGCTGGGGAGGTTGTCGTTGCGGAAGTCGTCCACCGGGTTCACGAACCCGCGGCCGATCAGTTCGGCCCACACGCGGTTGACCATCGCGCGGGCGAAGAAGCGGTTCCGCGGGTCGGTGACGTGCTCGGCCAGTTCCTTGCGGAGCAGGCTGGCCCGGTACAGGTCGCCTTGCAGGTCGATCTTGCGGATCGAGTTCTTGGCCTCGGCCGTCACGTCGAGCGGGTCGCCGTTCTTTTCGCCCGTGGAGGCGTCGAGCAGGTCGTCCACGCTCTCGCCCTTTTTGGCCGCCTTGGCCTTGGCCTCGGCGGCTTGGCGCTCACGCAGACTCTTGAAGCGGGCGAGGTGCTTG
>JAYUGD010001206.1:0-2742 GCA_043767785.1 Zavarzinella sp.
GGGGGGTCTCTTCGGTTGAGTTTTCTCAGCAGAGCAACACATGTCGCGGCCGCCCGTGCGCGGCATAACCCCTTGATGCAGAACCGCTTGGGCGGGGGCGTGGGGTGACGGATGTGCCGGGCGTGACGCGCCTAACGCGCATGACAGCGCCGGGGGGTGGGCAATCACGTCAAAATGGCTTGGGCGCGGTAGGCTTCGGGGGGGTTCATGCATTATGTTTGCCTTTGAGATTCGGACACACACACATGCGGTCGGCCACCCGGAGGGATACATTATGTTGGTACTCAGCCGGAAACTCGGTGAAAAGATTTTCATCGGGGAATCCATCTGTATCACGGTCGTTGACATCGACCGCGGCAAAATCCGCCTCGGCATCGAAGCCCCGCGCGACGTGCCGATTTACCGGCAGGAACTCTTGCCGCTGAACCATCAGTTGCCGCAGACGACTCCGTCGGCCGCCGCGTCCTGATTCGGCCGGCTCGCTTCACGCGGTCCCCGGGTCATGCTCCGGTTGCGTGTGTGCCGACCCGGCGACTATCCGAAAGACTCCGGGCTGTCCCTGGAGTCTTTTTTCATTTCCCGACCTTCAGCACGCGGCCGTTGTCGCTGTCCGAGACGTACATCGTCCCGGCCGCGTCCTCGGCGACCGCGTGCGGCCGGCTCAGGGCCGTCACCAGTGGCGCGCCGCCGACATCACCCTTGCCCTTCTTGCCGGTCCCCATCACGCGGCGAATCTTGCCCGTCTCCGGGTCGTACTCGCGGATGCAATGGTTCTCCGTGTCCGCGATCAACACCTTGCCCTCTTTGGTGACGAACAGGTTCTTCGGCCCGTTAAACGTCGCCTGGAGGGCCGGGCCGTCATCCCCTGAGAACCCGGCCTTCCCAGTCCCGGCGACGGTGCGAATCTTCCCGTCTTCCACGACCCGGAGGGCGTGGCCGCCGCGCTCCAGAATCCACAGCCGGCCCCTTGCGTCCGGCTCCACGGCCCGCGGGTCAACGAGTGGCTGATCCTTCGCCGGCTCGCCGGCTTTCGGGACGCCCTTCTGGCCGTTGCCCGCGACCGTGGTGATGACTTTGGTCTTCATGTCCACTTGGCGGATGCGGCGGTTGCCGAGGTCGCAGAGGAACAGGACATCCCCCTTGGGACTCATCGCCACATGGTAGAGTTGGTCGAACTTCGCTTCCGACACGGGGCCGCCGTCCCCGGCAAAGCCTTTCTCCCCGCCGCCGAGTGTGCTCACGACTCTCGCCTTGGGGTCGAACACGCGCAAGCGGTTGCCAAACGTATCCGCGACGGCAATCGTCCCGTCGGGGAGGACGGCCAGATTGTGCGGCCCGTTCAGGCCCGCGGCCTTCCCGTCCCCGTCCGCCGCCCCGACCTTGCCGGCGCCCGCCAGCACAGTCCTCCGGCCGTCCGCGGACACGGAGACAAGGCGATGCGCGCCGAACTCAGTCACCAGTACGTTTTTGCCAAGGAAGCCGAGGCCGAACGGCTCTTTTAGCCCGTCGGCCACCAGTTCGACGTTGCCGGCCGCGGTGGCGACCGCGACGGTGAGGAGCAGGGAGAGGAGCGTTTTCATGGGGGAGGTGTCCGTGAGTGATAAGTCTTGTTAGCCGCGACGCGGAGGCTTTGCGTAGCGGAGCGCGTCCCGCGACTGTCGCCCGCGTCGGCAAGTGTCCGCATACGGTGACGGCCGCCGGACGCGCTCCGCTGCGCAAAGCCTCCGCGTCGCGGCTAACAAGAGCGGCTGGCGCCATCAGATTGTTACCCGCCGCCGTCCGAATCTCCGATAGTATAGGGCGAACGAAATCCGCGACGCCGAAGGACCGCCATGCGCCGACATTGCCTGATTGGCCTGCTCCTGCTCACCGCCGCCCCCGCGTGGGCCGACGACGCCGCGACGGCCGAACAAAAGAAACTGTCCGGTACGTGGAAGGTGAAGGAAGGCAACGCCGACGGCATGCCACTGCCGGAGGGCGCGAAGGCCACGGCCCGCCTCGTCATCAAAGACGCCACGTTCGCCTTCGCCGCGGCCGGGATGGACAAGGCGACGACCTATGCCGTGGACCCGGCCAAGGGGACGATCACCATCGACCCGCCCAAGGGCGAGACCAAAACCCTCCGCGGCCTGTACAAGTTGGACGGCGACACGCTGACCCTGTGCGTGACCGACGGCGACAAGATTCCCGTGAAACTGGCGGCCGCCGCCGACGTGTTGTACTTGGTGCTGGAACGCGAGAAGAAATAACCCCCATTTGGAGACCCGAGCGATGTTGAACACCCTCCTGATCGGCGCGGCCCTGGTGTTGGCCGCCCCCGCCCCCAAGGAAGCCCCAAAGACCACAGCAAAGTTGGAAGGCAATTGGCTCCTCACCGACGCCGTTGGCGTCAAGGGGAAGGAGGACGTGGCCAAAGACCACATCCGCTTCATTTTCGCCGACGGCAATGTCACCATCTTGACCGCCCGAGAGAAGGGGGACCGGGCCGAGAAGGCGACCTACGAGGTCGATCTGACCAAGAAGCCCGCCACGATCGACATCAAGCCGACGAACGGCCCGAAGGACTTGGTGGTGAAGGGCATCATCGAGATCAGCGGGGACACCCTGAAACTCTGCTTCGGCCGCGACGGCGCCGACCGCCCGGCCGAGTTCAAAGGCGACGTGGAAAAGAACGTCCAACTGATGACGTTCAAGCGGGAAGAAGAGAAGAAGGGGGAAGAAGAGAAGAAGTAAGCCCCGTCG
>JAYUGD010001207.1:0-2741 GCA_043767785.1 Zavarzinella sp.
CCGCGCTCCGCTCCGAAGCGTCGCGTCGCGGCTAAACGGGTTTTGTTCGGTCATTCGACATTCGGGACGGCTTCCATGAACTTCCGCTCCACGTACCTCCTGCTCGGCGCCGTCTGCGTCGGCCTCGCCGTCCTCGGCATCTATGTGTTCACGGGCGATTCGGGGCCGGCGAACCCGGCGGCCGAGGGCTACCTGCTGCGGCCGTTCAAGGCGGCGGCGATCACCGCGGACAAGGTGACGACCATGGAGATCGAGTACCCCGGCCGGACGCCGGAACTCGTCACCTTCGTGCGCGAGACCGCCGGGTGGAAGATGACCCTCCCCGCGCCCGGGCGGGTCGACTCCGCTTCCGTGGAGGCCATCGTCAACGCCCTGCTGAACGCGAAGGCGGACAAGTCGGCCGACATCACCGCCAACCTCGCCACGCACGGGCTGGAGACCCCCGGCGTGAAGGTCACGCTCAAGGCCGGCACGCTGTCCGCCACCGTGGCCCTCGGGGACGTGCTGCTCGGCGGGGACCGGGCTGTCGTGTACGTGACGACGGACGACCGGCCCGGCAAGGTGCAGGCCGTCAAGCGGAACGACGTGCAGACGCTCTTCAAGGGGGAAGTCACCAAGGCCGGGCCGGCGGCCGACTTCGTGAAGGGCCTGTCCGACTTCCGGCCGCTGCGGTTGCTCGGGGACGGCCTCGTGGACGCGGCCAACCAGGTGCGGTCGTTCCGCATCATCGACGGCAAAGACGAGATGGCCATCTTCCGCACGCCGGAGAACGTCTGGAAGTTCCGCCTGCCGGCCGACTTCGGGGACGCCGAGCCGGACGGCGACGGGGCCATGCCCGGCGTGAAGGACAACAAGGTGACGATCACCAGCGTCCGGCAACTGCTCAACGAGATCACGAACATCCGGCCGGGGACCGCCGCCCAGTTGATCGAGGCGCCGGGCGACCTCTCGAAGTACGGGCTGGACCCGAACAAGTCGAAGCCGATGCAGATCGACTTCTCGCGGGACGACGGCATTCAGGAGACGATGTTCGTCGGCGACGCGGTGAAGGCCGAGAACACGGACCGCTACTACGCCCGCCACCAGGGGGACAACCTCGTGGCCGAGGTGAACGCCTCGGCCGTGCGGGCCGTCCGCGAGGCGATGAAGGCCAAGCGCCTGTTGCGCGACCGCACCGTGGCCAAGCTGGTCGCCCCGCGCGTGGACGCCATCGACGTGGCCGCCAACGGCGAGACGTTCCAACTGCGGCAAGTCGGCGGGCAGTGGTCGGTCTACGACGCCGAGGGGAACCGCCGCCCGGCCAAGCGGTTCATGGTCGATGAACTGTTAAGCACGCTGACGAAGCGGCAACTGGCCACCGGCTTCCCGAACGCGGACATCCCCGAGGACCGCCGCGGCTTCACCAAGCCGGCGGTGGAGCTGAAGATGTGGGAAGGCGGCATCGTCCCGGCCGCGAAGGCCGACCCGGCCGCCAAGGTTGACCCGAACGCCATGCCCAAGGTGACGGCCCCGCCGACGGCCGTCTTCCGCTTCGGCAACAAGGACGTGGGGGACGTGGTCTTCCTGCGGCGAATCTTGGGCGAGGCGACCGCCGACTTCTACGTCCCTCTCACCACGCTGACGGCGGCCGACCGGCCGCGGCTGGACTACATCGACGCCGCCTTCAAGTCGTTCGGCGTCGATCAGGTGACGAAGTTCTCGTTCACCGCCGGCAAGGACTTGGTCGAACTCGAACGCCCGGACGACGGCAAGCTGGCCCGCGAGGCGGCGTGGAAGATCACCGGCCCGGAGAGCATGAAGGGCCGCCCCGTGGACGCCGGCAAGGCGGCCGACCTGTTGAATACGGTCGGCTTGATGCGACCCGTGAAGGTGGCCGCCGACCGGCCGAAGGACGACGTGCTGAACCGCCTGCAAGTGGCCGCCGGCACGGCCCGCGCCCGCGTGACCGTGAAGCACAAGGAACTCGGCGAGCTGGTGTACGACTTCGGGGCCGACGCCGGCACGGACAAGAAAAATGTCTACCTCAAGACCGGCCCGGAAAACATCGTGTACGAAGTGGACCGCGCCGTCTTCGACAAGCTGCAAAAGGCCGACGTGCAGGACACGGTCATCCACCGCGTCGAGCAGGTGAAAGTGAAATCGGTGAAAGTGACCGGCTGGCAGGCGACCGTCGGCGAGCGCAAGACGCTGGAGTTCGAGCGCAACAAGGACGGCAAGTGGGCGCTGAAGGGCGGGGCGTTCGAGATCGACCCGAAGAAGGTCGATCAACTCCTCGCCGACCTGTCGGCCCCGCCGTCCGAAAAACTCGTCGCCGCCAAGACTGGCCCGAAGCCGGAACACAACCTCGACCCGGCCAAGAACGCCCTGGACGTGGAACTCGACGTGGACGGCGCCGGCAAAGTGACCGTCCAAATCAGCCCGCCGGACGCCATGTTGAAAGTGTTCTTCACGTCGAGTTTGGCGCCCGGCGACGTGAACCAAGTGGCCGACAAGTTCGCCTGGGTGCGGGAGAAGCCGACTTCGTTTAAGTGATCTCCTTTAGCCGCGACGCGACGCTTCGGAGCGGAGCGCGGCCCGGAACCTGAAAAGACATTTTTAGCCACGGATCGAGCACGGACGAAACACGGATAAAGGCAAAGAGAAGAACTTCACCACAGAGGCCACAGAGGACACAGAGGAAAGACAGGAGAGAAGACTTTTTGAAAATGTCCTTCCTCTGTTTTGGCTTTTCTCTGTGCTCT
>JAYUGD010001208.1:0-7660 GCA_043767785.1 Zavarzinella sp.
GTCGAGCGACAACTCGAACTGCTTGTTCCAATCGAACTCGAAGCGGGCCTTGCTCAGGGCGTCGTCGCGGTCGCGGGGGTTCTTGCGGCCGCGGGCGATGTCCCCGGCGTGGGCGGCGATCTTGTAGGCGATCACGCCTTGCCGCACGTCGTCCTTGTTCGGCAGCCCGAGGTGTTCCTTCGGCGTGACGTAGCACAGCATCGCCGCCCCGGCCTCGGCGGCGATGGCGGCCCCGATGGCGCTGGTGATGTGGTCGTACCCCGGCGCGATGTCCGTCACGAGCGGCCCGAGGACGTAGAACGGGGCCTCGTGACATTCTTTGATCTGCTTCTCGACGTTCATCTTGACGAGGTGCATCGGGATGTGCCCCGGCCCCTCGATCATCACCTGGCAGCCGTGCTCCCACGACTTGAGCGTCAGTTCACCGAGCGTCTTCAACTCCGCGAACTGGGCCGCGTCGTTGGCGTCCGCGAGGCAGCCGGGCCGCAAACCGTCCCCGAGGGAGAACGTCACGTCGTACTGCTTCATGATCTCGCACAACTCGCCGAAGTGCGTGTACCACGGGTTTTCCTTGTGGTGGGCGATCATCCACTGGGCCATCAGCGACCCGCCCCGGCTCACGATGCCGGTAATGCGGTCGCGCGTCAGCGGCACGTACTCCAGCAGCACGCCGGCG
The DNA here is from genome assembly GCA_043767785.1 of Zavarzinella sp. Taxonomy (GTDB): domain Bacteria; phylum Planctomycetota; class Planctomycetia; order Gemmatales; family Gemmataceae; genus Zavarzinella. Next base: position 677 of record JAYUGD010001208.1, read on the forward strand.
TGGATGGTCATGTAGTCCACGCCCTGCTTCGCCTGGTGCTCGACCATGTCGAGCATCATCTTCGGCGTGATGTCGGCCACTTCCTTGACGTTTTGGATCACCTGATAAATCGGCACCGTCCCGATGGGCACGGGGGAGGCTTCGATGATCGCTTGGCGGATGCCGTCGATGTTGCCGCCGGTGGACAAGTCCATCACGGTGTCCGACCCGAGGTGGACGGCCGTGTGCAGCTTTTCCAACTCGTCCTCGGCCTTGCCCGTCACCGCCGAGTTGCCGATGTTGGCGTTGATCTTGCACTTGGACGCGATGCCGATGGCCATCGGCTCCAAGCCCTTCTGAAGGTGAACGACGTTGGCCGGGATGACCATGCGGCCGCGGGCGACTTCCGCGCGGATGAGTTCCGGCTCCAAGTCCTCCCGCTTGGCGACGTAGAGCATCTCGGGGGTGACAATCCCTTGGCGGGCGGACTCGAGTTGTGTCATCTGTTTTGCCTATGGCGTAGGGGCCACGGGTGGGAATTGACTGGGAATGACCAATGACCAATGACCAATGACCATCAGCGTTTGCTTGGTCATTGGTCATAGGTCATTGGTCATTCCAAAGGCCGCTTTCCCACGCCGGCATGACCCGGATCGGGTTCCAAGGGTGTGTTCTCAGTCCGCGTGGTCCTCACGCGGACACCCCTAGCGTGGGAGTATTGTACGCAAAACCGGAGGGAGCGCGCGCCCCGGCCCCCTCTTTTGCCGCTTGTGCCTCACCCTCCCGCCGGGTATCATCTCCCTTACCTGCCTGCCATCCCCGCGGCCATCCGCCCGCCGCCGTTGAGTCGTCTCATGTCGAAATCGCTTTGGGCCGTGTTGCCGGCGTTCCTGCTCGGGGTGTCCCCGGCATTCGCCGCGTTGGCGGTGTCGCCGGCCGCCGTTCTGTTGGACAGCCCCGAAGCCTCGCAACAACTCCTCGTCACGCTGCCGACCGCGGACGGCACCCGTAGCGCGACCTATGAAATCGCGGACCCGGCGATTGCCGCCGTGGACGCGACGGGGATGGTCACGCCCAAGGGCGAAGGCAAGACTGATGTTCGCGTGAAGTTCGGGGCCGAGACGGCCAGCGTGCCGGTCACCGTCGCGGGGTTGAAGGCGCCGCGGCCGGTGTCGTTCGGGCAGGAGATCATTCCCATTCTCACCAAGGCGTCGTGCAACAGCGGCGGGTGTCACGGCAAGGCCGAAGGGCAGGCCGGTTTCAAACTCAGCGTCTTCGGGTTCGACCCGGAGGCCGATTACCAGGCCCTCGTCCACGAGAGTCGCGGCCGGCGATTGTTCCCGGCGGCCCCGGAGAGCAGTTTGTTGTTGATGAAGGCCACGGGGCGCACGCCGCACGGCGGGGGCAAGAAGATCGACAAAGATAGCCTCCGCTACCGCCGCCTGTTGCGCTGGCTGACCGAAGGGACGCAACCCGCCGGCGGGACGGTCCCCGCGGTGACGAGTTTGGAAGTGGAGCCGGCCCGCCGCACGCTCGCCCTCGGGGCGACGCAACAACTGCGGGTGACGGCCGTCGCCGCCGACGGCTCCCGCCGGTGCGTGACGGCCGAGGCCGAGTACGCGTCCAACGCCGGGACCATCGCCGGGGCCGACGGCCGCGGGCTGGTGACGGCCGGGGACACGCCCGGCGAGGCGGCCATCCTGGTCCGCTACATGGGCCACGTCGCCACCTGCCGGGTGACGCTGCCGAAGCCGGGCGTCGCGTTCACGCGGCCGCCAGAGGCCAACTTCATCGACAAGCATGTGTGGGACAAGCTCACCCTGTTGGGCATCCCGCCGAGCGCTCTGGCCGACGACGCCACCTTCCTGCGCCGCGTGTCGCTGGACACCATGGGCACCCTGCCGACCGCCGACGAGGCCCGCGCCTTCCTCGCGGACACGGCCCAAGACAAGCGGGCAAAGCTGGTGGGCAAATTGCTCGACCGCCCCGAGTACGCCGACTTCTGGGCCATGAAGTGGGCCGACATTTTGAAGGTGGACAAGGACGCCGTCACCCCGCAGGGGGCCGTCGCCATGACGCGCTGGGTCCGTCGGCAATTCGCCGAGAACCGCCCGTATGACGCCTTCGCCCGTGACATCGTGACGGCCAAGGGGGACACGACCGCCGACGGGCCGGCCGCGCTGTACAAGACGCTGGGCACGCCCGAAGTGGCGGCCCGGTCCGTCAGCCAAGTGTTCCTCGGCGTGCGCATCGAGTGTGCCGAGTGCCACCACCACCCGTCCGAGAAGTGGGGCCAGGACGACTATTGGGCGCTGGCCGGGATGTTCTCCGGCGTCGCCCGCAAGCCGCTGCCCGGCGGGGCCGAAGCCGTGGTGTGGGCGGCCGGCGCCGACCTCGGGCCGAAGGTGTCCAAGAAGGCCAAAGGGACGGAAACGGTCCCGGCCAAGGCCCTCGGGGCGGCCCCTAAGCCGTTCACTCCCGCGGACGACCGCCGCCAGGCCTTCGCCGAGTGGATGACCGCCGCGGACAACCCGTACTTCGCTAACGTCGTGGTCAACCGCCTGTGGGCGCACTATTTCGGCCGTGGGCTGGTGGAACCGCTCGACGACCTGCGGGCCACCAACCCGGCCTCGAACGAACCGCTGCTGGCCGCCCTCGCCGCCGACCTGCGGGCGAAAAAGTACGACCTGAAGGCGTTCACCAAAACGTTGCTCACGTCCCGCGCCTACCAGTTGACCAGCAAGGCGCTGCCGACCAACGCGAGTGACGAGCAGAACTTCTCGCACGCGGCCGTCAAGCCGATGCCGGCCGAGGCGCTGCTGGACGCCGTCTGCCAGGTGACCGGCGTCGCCGAGAAGTTCAACGGCTGGCCCCCCGGCTACCGGGCGATCCAAGTGTGGGACAACCGCATGCCGTCGTACTTCTTCCACATCTTCGGCCGCCCGGTGCGCTACAGCGTCTGCGAGTGCGAGCGCGGCACCGACCCGAGCATCGCCCAGGCCCTGCACCTGATGAACTCCCCGGAGATCGCCGCCAAGGTCCGGGCGCGGAACGGGACGGCCCGCAAACTCGCGGACTCCGACAAGAAGCCGGACGTGATTATCGATGAGTTGTTTTTAAGCGCGCTGAGCCGCCGGCCGACCGAAGTGGAGAAGGCGAAGTTGTTGGAAGCCTTCGCCGACGGCGACCGCCGGGCGGCCGTCGAAGACGTGATGTGGGCGGTGTTGAACGGGAAAGAGTTTTTGTACAATCGGTGAGCGGTCGCTATGTATTTTTTAGCCGCGACGCGGAAGCTTTGGGAGTGGAGCGAGGACTTCGAAGCCAAGTTATACGGCACGCGGCCAAGAATGATGCCACCGGTGGTCGTCCCAATGTACTCCTCACGCTCCGCGTGAGGCCCGGCTTCCTGCCCGAGACGACCGATTCCCGTGAGGGGAAGCCGATCCTCACGCGGAGCGTGAGGGGTACATTGGGCGACCGAGAAAGATCAATCGTGCCGCGTGCGGTATAACCACGAATAACACGAATAAATTAATCTGGTTCGATTCGTCTTATTCGTCTTATTCGTGGTTAACGGTCTTTTCGGCTGGCGGCTTCGCACTCCACTCCCAAAGCGTCGCGTCGCGGCTAAACGGGTTCGGTTTGGCGGTGGTTGATTGAGCACTGATAACGCAAAAAGGGAACATCCCATGGCCGTTTTCCCCATGACCCGCCGCCAAGTCCTCCGCATCGGCTCCGTCAGCCTCCTCGGCGGCCTCTCCCTGCCGCGCCTGCTGCAAATGCAGGCCCTCGCGGGCACCGGCGCCCCGGCGAAGGCCAAGGCGTGCATCTTCCTATTCCTCGAAGGCGGCCCCAGCACCATCGACATGTGGGACATGAAGCCGGACGCCCCGGCCGAGGTGCGCGGGCCGTACAAGCAGATTGCCACCAGCGTGCCGGGGACGTTCATCGGCGAACACCTCCCCAATTGCGCCAAGGTCGCCCACAAGTACACGATCCTGCGCAGCCACAGCCACAACGACAACGGGCACACCACCGGCTACCACTACGTGATGACCGGCGTGAAGGCCGACTTCGCGGACGGCACCAACAGCCGCAAGCCGAACAACGTACTGTACCCGTCCATCGGCTCCGTCGTGTCCCGCGAACTCGGCAACGCCGGGACCGTGCCGCCGTACATCAACCTGCCGCACCCGCTGACCTCCGGCGGGGCCGGGTTCTACGGCGCCGAACACGCCCCGTTCGTGATCGAGGGCGACCCGGTGCAGCCGGACTTCGAGGTGCGAGACTTGGCCCCCGTCGAGGGCATCGACGCCAAGCGCCAGGCCCGCCGGCAACGCCTCCTCGGCGGGCTGGACGCGACGACGGCCGCGGCCGGCAAGGCCGGGACGATGGCCACTTATTACGACAAGGCCCGCGACCTGATGACCTCCCCGGCCGCCCGCAAGGCGTTCGACATCAAGGCCGAGCCGGCCAAGCTGCGCGAAGCCTACGGCCACACCACCCTCGGCCAGTGCGCTCTCTTGTCCCGCCGCTTGGTGGAAGCCGGTTGCCGCTTCGTCGGCGTGGACCACAGCGGCTGGGACACGCACTTCACCTGCTTCCCCAGCCTCGAAAAAGACCTGATCCCCGCCGTGGACAAGGCGTTCAGCGCCCTCGTGACCGACCTCGCCGACCGCGGCCTGCTCGACAGCACCCTCGTCGTGATGATGGGCGAAATGGGCCGCACCCCCAAGGTGAACGCCCAAGCCGGCCGCGACCACTGGTCCGCCGCCCAAAGCGTGCTGTTCGCCGGCGGCGGCATCAAGCCGGGAATTGTGATTGGGGCCACGGACAAAGGGGCGACCGCCCCGGTCAGCGACCCCGTCGGCGTCGAAGACCTCCTGCGCACGATCTTCCACCAAATGGGGATCGACAGCACGAAGACCTACAACACCCCGCTCGGCCGCCCAGTGCCAATCGTGAATGGGGGGCGGGTGGTGAAGGACTTGGTGGGGTGAAAACCTCGTTTAGCCGCGACGCGGAGTCTTCGGAGCGGAGCTGCGGGCTTTGGGACTGATGCATATTGCTAACGCAAAATGAAGTAAGAAAGTTAAAACATGCGCCGCCTATCCCGATTTGTCAAAGAAGCAATTTTCCCTGCATGGATTAGTCTAGGTGTCGCTTGCAGCGGATGTGGAACCAAACAAACCTCGAACCTAACAGGCCGCAAAACCGATCAAATCACTCGTCAGTCATCTGGCCAACAAATTCCTGATCCATCATTGACGACCGAGAAAGCCGATCGGAAAAAGTTTGTGGGAATGCTCCGAGAACTGCGATCCGTTGAGACCAACATTGAGCATGGTACGACGCAGAAAACGCTCGATCAATACATCCGCCGCCTAGAGACTGAATTAAAATTGCTTCGCAACCAATTAAAATCGAGCCAAGAAACAGATGCGTACAATCACTGCGTCAAAGCCATTGATGCCTATGATGCGAGCAATTATCTTTGGCAAGTCAAAGAACATTCGGAAAGCATTGTGGAGCATTGTGTAAAAACCAATTTCAAAGCAACTCTACACATGACTATTCCTCAAGTATCGACAATGCAGCAGGGGTGGATAATGATCGCAGTCGCATCTCCTAATTTCAATTGGGATTATTCTAAACTTCTTTCTCCATACAAATTGCAAAGCTCTGTTGTTGACGGCGCGACATTCGTGAGTCCTGACGCATTGCAGACAGTTTGGAAACACGCAGCCGTGGCTACGGACGATGTCGATAAAATGCTTCAGTGATTCTTTCGGTCCTATATCGAAAGCCATCCCCATGACTGTCACCGGGTGCCTTGCCCACGGCTCTGCGTGGGCATGTGCGAGACTTCCCCGTTCTTGACGTTGAACCGCAGGACTGACGCAGAAGGGCTTCAGTCGTTCTCATGCCCACGCAACGCCGTGGGCATGGCACCCTACCGAGTCGTGAATGGCTCCCCTCTTCGATACGATCCGAGAACTCGTTGCCGAGGAAAAATACCTCATCGGGCAACATGCCTCGGAACGGCTGGAAGAGCGGGGTATCATGGAATGGCAGGCGGTCGTCGGCTTGGACGACGGAGAACTCCTCGCCGAACGGCCGGACGCATCGCCCAACCCGTGCGTCGAAGTCCGCGAGACGTTGCCGGACGGGACCGAGTTCAAGGCGGTTTGGTCGTACTTGGCCCACAGCGGCGTCGCCAAGTTGGTGACGGTCCACTTCTTTGACCGGAGGTAAAATCATGCGAGTCGCCGGGGAACGAGTCAAGCGCACCCGCTACGTGGAGACCGACCGTTATGTGGTGGCGGTGGAAGTCGAGGCGGTCATCCCCGTCGATGACCCGAGTGAGGCGTGCTACGAGGCCGAGACCGTGGAATTGTTGAAGCAAGTCCGCGAACACGCCGAGCGCGGCGACGAACAATGGCTACGGCGGCACGGCAAGGTTTTTCTGGCGCTCGAAGCGGCTTAATCAAGGCGGCAAACAGATGGTCAACCCCAAAGACATCCTCAAGCCGCGCGACTACACGAACTACCGCAACATCCGGGCCGTGTCGGTGCTGTTCGTGGTGTTGGGGGTCATCTTGGTGATCGGCGGGTACAGTCTGGCAACCAAGAAGGAACCAGAGCCGGAAATGGGGTTGGCCGAGGGGGTCGCCCTTATGGTCGTCGGTGCAGCCGGGGTGGTCGGCGGGAGTTCTGTTCTGAGTGGCAATCGCAAGTGGGCGTGGTTGGTCAAAGTGATAGCGTTCGTGTACCTCCTTGCGATTCCCGTCGGGACCATCCTCAGCATCGTAATGTTCGCCGGCCTGTCCCGATACCTCGACAGCATGGACCGCCTCCGGGCGGCGGGGACGGAAGCCGAAGAATCGTAAATATGCTGGCCAATCCCAGGGTGTAACCAACTTCTCTGGTGCGGTCCGGGGAATTTGGGTAAAAGGGGTTGCAGGAAAACCACCGTTCGGAGACCCAAGGATGAGTCGCAAGCAA
>JAYUGD010001209.1:0-7657 GCA_043767785.1 Zavarzinella sp.
GTCGCGGCTAAACGAGTTCGGTCAGCGTACTTTCATCACCCCATTCAACCACTCCCGCAATTGCTTCCGCTCGGGGATGTCTTTCAGCACCCACTCGTCCGAGTGGTTCGGGAATGGCAACGCCAGCAATGTGATCCCGCTGGTGTCCGTGTCTTTGAGAAACGCCTTGGTGGCATCCACCGAAGTCTCGTGGGTGATGAACTGTGGCTTGCCCTTAAAGCGGAGTTGCCTCTTTTTGGCCGATTCAGGGTCATCTTCCGGGTATCCCCACTTGCGGACGCCGTCGTAGTGGCTGTGCGGGATCATGGCCCGCCAGAGTTTTGCGGTCTCGTCGTCTCGCAGGCCGATGTAACCGCACGCGATGGCCCCGCGAGAAAACCCGGTGAGGACGACCGCGTCCGGGTCGCCGCCGTACTCCTTGCAGACGCGGGCCACCGTTTGCCGGCAGTACGCCGCCGTCGCGTCCGCGTCGCCCCACCAGGTGATCGCGTGCTTCTTCGACTTCGGGTCCACGAACGGCAGACACACCCAGATGAACCCCTCGCCCTCCGTGATCCCGTAGCCGAGTTTGCAGTCCTCGACACGCCCGGTGCTCACGTCCCCGAGTTTGTTCGTGTACCCGCCGTTGCCGGGGTATTCGACGATGACCGGGTACTTGCGGCCCGACTTCCAATCGGGCGGCAGGTACAAGACGTGGTAAAGCTCCCACGACTCGTAACCCGGATTGACTTGGCGAACGCGCTTGCCGACCGAGGGCTTGCCGTCAGAAACGGCGGGGACGACCAAGTCGGATTTCAGATCGTGTAGGTTGGCGATTGGCTTGGCCGACTCAGCGGCCAGCGAAGCGGCGATGGAGATAGCGGCAATTGCTGTGAGGCATTCTTGTCGCATGGTGAACACCCCTGACCACTTTGCGGGTTTGCGAAAATTCCAAATGTCACCAACGCGTCGAGATACGTCCGTTAATCATCGTCATCGAAAGAATGAACTACCGTCGGTCCAGTGACAAATTTCCCTGTGCGGTCCATCCCTACGACAACGGCGAGCCCGAGACCTGCGTAAAACATATGCGCGACTTGGTCTGCGGAGAAAAACACACTTTCCAGCCTGAGATATTTCCGGTCAAAATCTGACAACTCGGCCCGTTCGCTGATAAATGCCCGGATGGCTATTTCACTGGAGCGGATGAGTATCACACAAGCCCGCACCCCCTCCCAGAATGACTTGGCGCCGGATAGAGAACTATCCTGGGGTTGATAGACGGCTGGTACCGGTTGCCTGTGGATAGGCCCAGCGTTGAAATGCCAACAGTGGTCGCCCGCATCCCATGTGACGCGGCCGAGAATTGCATCGTGGCGCAACTCAGACACAACGGCAACACCTCCTTGCCGACTGAATCATGTCGGTGACAAGGCCGGTTCCGACACCGTAGGAGACCTCGCCATCAGTTCACTCCGATGATGGTAAAGCACGTCCAGAAATTGCTCGTCGTCGATGTCCCACAGCGTCCGTTGCGTGCGGTCCTCGCCAAGAAAGCCGAGGTGGGCCAATAATTGCCCCACGCGGACATCGGGAGACAAGTCGCACAATTCGGCCAGCACGGCCATTGCTTCTGTCCTGACGGCTGAACTCATGACAGCAAATCTCCGATCTTGGGGTCCGGGCCGTAAGCCCGCCGTAGTCGGCCTAAGACTTCCACTTGAATCAGCGTCCCCGGCGCCAGTTTGGCAATGCGGGTCGCACGGGTGACGCCGTTATAGATGACCAACACCCCGTCGGACCCTTCATAAACGACGACCGGCGGCATCCCGATGGCTGACGACCCGAACCGAAGGATTTGGCGGTGAAGTTTGATCGGGTCCGCTACAGGGCGTGACCGTGGCGGTCGCAGTTCACGCGGGTCGATGTCGCGAAAAACTGAAGGCATGGCATATCTTACTCGGAAAGTCTCGGATCCAAAAGTGCCGCCGCGCCGTCGCGGAGGTGAGGCGAGGTTTCTCGCCTCACCCGCATTTGACGACGACCGCCGTCATGTCGTCGTGCGGGCAAGCGGGGTAACAAAACCGCAGGACCGATTCGACAAGCCCGTCCACGATGGCCGTCGCGGGCAGGTGGCGGTGGTCGCGGACGTAGTCGAGCACCGCGGGGAGGCCGACCTGCGGGCCGTCTTCCGTGCGGTGCGCTTCGTACACGCCGTCCGACACGAGCAGGAGCAGTTGGCCCGGCCGCAGCACCACCGGGGCCGTGCTCGCGTAGACGCCGCCTGCCACCAGGCCCAACGGGAGGTCGGCGGCGTCGAGGCGGGTCACGCGGCCGTCCGCGTCAAAGAGGTGGGCGTTGTGGCCCGCCCCCGCGCAGACCACCGTGCCGTCCTGATCCAGGCACGCGAGGAACAGGGTGACGAAACTCTCCGGGTCCGTGTCCTCGCAAACGGCTTCGTTGACGAAGGTGAGAATGGCGCCCGGGTCGGCCGTCGTCTTGGCGACGCTGCGGAGGGCGCGGCGCGTCCCGGCCATGATTAAAGCGGGGCCGAAGCCGTGGCCGGCGACGTCCGCGACGACAACGCCGAGGCGGCCGCCCGCCATCGGGATGAAGTCAAAAAAATCGCCGCCGGTGGCTTCCGCGGGATTGCACATGCCCGCGATGTCGAACGCGGCGTGACTGGGGGCCGCCTTGGGGATCAAGTGTTGCTGGATCGCCCGCGCCACCTCCAGGCTCCGCTGCGTGTGGGCGATCTGCCGCTCCATCACGCCCCGCTGCATGCGCTCGTGCCCGTAGGACAGGCAGCGCGTCAGCGCCCGGCCGTTGGTGATGTGCTTCTTGCTCAAAAAATCCTGCGCGCCGAGTTGGAGCGCTTGCGGGCCGAGCGCCTCGTCGTCGTTCCCGGTCAGCACCACGATGGCCGTGTCGGCCCCGCAGACCTGAAACAGTTCTTCCAGCGTCGGCAGCCCTTGACTGTCCGGCAGGCCCAAGTCGAGGAGGACGGCGTCCGCCCCGGCGCTTTGCAAGTGGGCGACGGCGTCCGCGAGGCGGGGGGCGACCGTCACGGTGAACGTCACGCCGTGCGGCTCGGCCAGCGCGGCGCGGACGAACTCCGCGTCGCTCGGGCTGTCCTCCACGAGCAGGACTTTGATTTCCTTGGCTTTCATCCGCGACCCCCCGGTGCCACCGTGATTCCCCCGAGCCCGCCGCCGTCAGTCCGCGTCGTTCCCGGGCAGCGTCACCACGCGGAAGAAAAAGTTGTCCAACGCCGTGATGCACTGGAAAAATTGCCCGAGGTCCACCGGCTTGGTGATGTACGCGTTGACGTTGAGGTCGTAGGCGTCGAAGACGTGGTTCTCGTCCCGCGACGTCGTCAGGATCGTCACCACCAGGCTCTTGAGGCGCTGGTCGGCGCGGATGGCGCGGAGCACTTCCAGGCCGCTCATCTTAGGCAGGTTCAGGTCGAGGAGAATCAAGTCCGGCCGCGGCGCCGTCGCGTACTTCCCCTCCCGCCGCAAAAAGGCCATCGCCTCGGCCCCGTCCTTGACGTGGTGCAAGTTGTTGTCGATCTTGCCCTCCTGAATCGCGACGCGGGTTAATTCGGCGTCCGACGGGCTGTCTTCGACCAGGAGAATTTCCGCCGGCCGGGCGCGATCATTCATGACTGTTCCCCAAGGGATTTGTTGATGGAGAAGTAAAACGTCGTCCCGTGGCCCGGCTCGGATTCGACCCAGATCCGGCCGCCGTGGCGCTCGACGATGCGCTTGCACACGGCCAAGCCGATGCCGGTCCCGGGGTGCTCTTCCCGCGTGTGCAGGCGCTGGAAGATGACGAAGATGCGGTCGAAGTACTTGGCCTCCATGCCGATGCCGTTGTCCCGCACGGCGACCACGGTTTCGCGCGGCGACTCTTCTGCCGTAATCCGAATGGCCGGCGGAGACGGGCTGCGGTACTTGATGGCGTTGCCGACCAAATTTTGAAACAGGCGGACCATCTGGCCCTTGTCGGCGCGGAGCGTCGGCAGGCCGCGGCATTCGACCGTGGCGCCGGACTCGACGACCGCTGTTTGGAGGTGGGTGAGAGCCTCTTGGAGCACGAGATTGAAGTCGGTGGGTCGGAACGGGTGGCCGTGGCGCGAGACGCGGGCGAACTCCAGCAGGTCGTTGATGAGCGAGGACATGCGGTCGATGCCGGCGACGGCGTTCTGAATGTACGCATCTGCCTTGGCGTCCAACCGGCCGGCGTACTGGCGCTGCAACAGTTGACAGTACCCGGCGATCGCCCGCAGCGGCTCCTGCAAGTCGTGCGACGCGGCGAAGGCGAACTGTTCCAAGTCCGCGTTCGAGGCCGCCAGCGCCCGGTTCGCGGTCGCGAGGTCCGCCGTCCGCGCCTCGACCTTCCCTTCCAACTCGTGCCGGGCCGCCTCGATGTCGCGGTGCAGGTGGGCGTTCTCGATGGCCGCGGCCGCCATCTTGGCCAGTTGGACGAGAATGGCTTCGTCGGTCTCGTCGAACTCCCCCTCGTACTTGTCCGAAAGCTGGATCAAGCCGAGGTTGTTCCCGGCGCTGCCAATCAGCGGGGCCGCCAGCCACCCGCGCATCGGCGGGTGCGCGTCGCGCTCCTTGCCGAACCCGCGCCACCGCGGGTGGGCCTCCATCTCGGCCTGCGTCATCCGGCCCGGGCGGTTCGTCTCGCAGATCATAGCGTAGATGCCCGTCCCGTCCGGCACGACGGCGTAGGCGCGCCACGGGGCGTACTTGTCGCTGAGCGCCAAGGCGTTGACGGCCATCACGAAATTGGCGTCCGCCGTGAGGGCCGTCACCGACTGGTGGGCCCCGACGATCCCGCGGGCGTGGTCCGTGATGAGTTGGTGGATTTCGTTCAACGACCGCGTGGAGGACAAGGCCAAGCCGCATTCCGCGAGCGCGCGGTAGTAATCGGTGACGCGCTCCCGCTCGGCTTGGCCCCCCCGCCCCACCGCCGGCGTCACGTATCCGACAACCCCGCAAACGCGGTGGTCGGCGTCAAAGCGGAATTGGCCGACATCCTGGACACGCACCGCCGTCCCGTCCCGGCGGACCATGCGGTAGTCCATGTGAAAGGCCCGCCGCCGCGCCAAGTTTTCCCCCACCGATTGGTCGTAGGCGACCAGGTCGTCCGGGTGGACGCGCCCCCGCCACCAGCGAAATCCCTCCGCGAAATCTCCCGGCTCGCCGCCCAGCAACCGCGAGACGTTCTCTTCGTAGCGAATCGCTCCCGTGTGCGGATTCCCTTCGTAGACAACGCGGTTGGGCAACAGGTCGCTCTCGGCCGCCCCGTCGGCGCTGGTCGAACGCGGGGCCGTCAAGCTGACGGCCGGGACATCGCGGCCGATGGCGAAGATTCGCCCGTCGGCCATCCGGACCGACCAAGCGAATCGCTTGAGGCTGCCGTCCTTGGCCCGGAAGCGATTTTCGAAGGCGACGGTCGCCGTCCCTTGGCGGAGTTTGGCCAATTCGGCGCCCGTACTCTCGCGGTCGCCGAAATGGACGAACGATAAGACCGGGGTTCCTTGGAGTTCGTCGAGAGTCCAGCCGAGCGCCGCAGTGAAGGCGGGGTTGACGTCTTCAAATTTGGCGTCGATCGTCGCCACAAGCATCACGTCGGCCGCCACTTCGAAAAAGCGGTGGCTGGCGACACATACTGCGGTGGCCGTGATGTCCGAACTCATAAATTACACCTCGTGTCCCGAGTTGGGAGCGGCATGACCGCCGCGCGCAGTCTGTTTAGCGCCGGAAGCCGGGTTACTGTTTCCGCCAGTCTGCCGCAGCCACACTGGGAAGCGTGGCAGGGCAATGTTGGGACGGCCAAGTCGGGTGTTGTTAAACGTCGAAGGGTGATACGATTGCCGTCGAAATGGGCAATCAAGACGGCTTTACGAGTCAGATCTTTCGCCGGACATTAACGCCGTTCACCTCAATTCATAGTCGTATCTTCTCCGTTTTCCACATCAACGTCAATGACAATAAAATCTCTTGGCACCCGTGACGAAAATCAGCGAAAACGATCAATGCGGCATGGTCGATCACCGCGACGTCTTCAGCCGCGTCCGCACCACCTCCGGCAAATACTTCACCGGCAGCGTCCCGTGGGCCAACACCGCTTCGTGGTATCTCCCCAGGTCGAAGTCTTTTCCCAACTCGCGGGAGACGCTTTGCCGCAGGCGGTAGAAGGCCATGCGGCCGACGAAGTAGGTGGAGAGTTGGCACGACGACAATTTCGCCCGCTGGATCTTGCCGACGGCTTCGCCTTCGGTTTGGAAGGCGCCTTCGGTCAGGAGTTTCAGGGCCTCGGCGTCGGTCATCTTCTCGCAGTGCATTTTGTGGTCGAGGATGGCGTTCACGACGGCTCGCAAGTACCACTTCAACTGGTGCAGGCGCAGGGACAGATCGCCGTTGCCGAAGCCCTGGTCGATCATCATTTGCTCGGTGTAGACGGCCCAACCCTCGGCGAAGATGCCGGACTGCAACACTCGGCGGACCAGCGACGGGTGGCGGTTTGAATATTCGAGTTGGACGTAGTGACCGGGGTACGCCTCGTGAATGGTGAGGAGTTTCATCATCGAGCGGTTGTACTCTTGCAAGTAGCTCTGCACGCGGCGGTCGTCCCACTCCTTGGGCGGCGGGGCGACGGCGTACTGGCTCTCGGCCTTCGGGTCGAGCGGCGGGGCCGGGTTCAGGTAGGCGGTCGAGTTGCCGCGCTGGAACTCCGGCATCTCCACGATGGCGCAGCGGTCCGGGTCGGGCAGGCGCAGGATGTCGTTGGCCTTCAGGAAAGCCTTGATCTCGTCGGCCGTCTTCTGGGCGTCCGGCACCAGCGTGGTGACTTCGCCGTGGTCGCGGCCGAGGGAGGCCATCACTTCTTGAATGCACCGTTGCCGGCCGGCCGCGTCGTCCGGGGGGAGGGGCGTCTTCGGGAACTCCTTGGTCCATAGTTGACGGGCGATCACGTACATCTCGTTGCGGACGCGGTCGGCCTCGGCCAAGGCGTCTTTCAACACCTCGTCGGCGGTCACGCCGGCGTCGAGTTCCATCGCCAACTTCTGGTCGAACTTGGCCCGGCCGATGCGCCAGTCGTCCACGGAGCGCGGCAGGACCGTCTTTTCCAAAAACGTCTGGTAGTCTTCAAGGGCGGCGACGGCGGTCTTCGCCGGCCCGGCCATCACGCTCACGGTCGGCGTTTCGCCCGCGATGTCGAACAGGGCCTTCTTGTAGAAGTTGATGGCCCCGCGGTTCTGCTTGATGGCCGTCTCGGTGAATACCTTCGGCGGGTTCTTGATGCCGGCCTTGGCGTCCGCGACGACTTTGGGGATCGCCTCAATGCGGGCCGCGGCGGCGCGGACTCGCTTGCTCTTCTCCTCGGTCGATTGCGTCAGGATCAGGTACACGCTGTCGGAGAGATACCCGCCCCACGTCCGCGGGTCGGTCTCGTAGGGGAGGGTGTTTTCTTCCAGCCAGATGTTGCGTTTGAGCGTGTCGCGGACGATCTCATAGTCGATCTGGGCGCCGCGGGAGAGCGTCTTGTGATCGACTCCCTTGATGAGGCGGGCGAGCGTCGCCTTTTGTTTGTCGAGACTGGTGGCCCTGGCCCTGGGGGAGAGGTCTTCGATGCGGTCGTCGTAGCGGTGATCGCCGAG
>JAYUGD010001210.1:0-2734 GCA_043767785.1 Zavarzinella sp.
CGGGCGGGAAGCCGGTCCTCACGCGGAGCGTGAGGAGTACAAGGGGCCGACCACCGGTGGCATCAGTCGTGGCCGCGGGCCGTATAACCTCATCAGGAGTCTTCCCATGTCCCCCGAATCCGTCCTTGTCGAAGACGCCTACCGGGCGGCGATGATGCTCCGGCCGGCCGAGCGGGCCGCGCTGATCGAGCGACTGCTGAAGACGCTGCCCGCCGCCCTGGCGCCGCCGTCGGACCCGAACCGCGCGCCGTGGCGGCACAAGCCGTACGACGGCGGCGAAGAAATCCCGTTCTGACCGCCGCGATTTCACCCAATCTCCACACGGCGGGCGTGTCCCTTGCGCCCGCGGTTCCGCATAATGGCCCCCACAGCCCGCCCGCGGAACACTCCCCATGCGCTCCCAGTCCGTGACGGCCTTGGCCGTCTGCGTCGTCGGCACACTCATGCTGTTCGCCGGCATTGACCGGAAGCCGAAGGCCGACGAGCCGCCCGCGCCGGCTCCCAAGAAGGCCGACGCCCCGGCCCCGCGCGTGTTGCCCGGCCTGCTGGCCGACGGCACCGTGCAACTCCCCAACCAGTGGAAGTTGCGGCCGGCCGGCAAGCAAATCGAGGTCGGCAACTTCCCGGTGAACCAAGCGATCCACCCGAGCGGGCAGTTCATGGCCGTGCTGCACGCCGGGATGCAGGAACACGAGGTCGTGATCCTCGACTTGAACAAGACCAAGCAGCGGATCGTCAGCCGCGTGACGGTGGACCAGACCTTTTACGGCCTCTGCTTCTCCCCGGACGGCCGCCGGCTGTACGCCAGCGGCGGCGAGTTTGAAGTCGTCCACGAGTTCGAGTTCTCGCGCGGCTTGTTGAGCAACCCCAAGACCATCAGTCTCGCCGGCAGCGGCGACCGGCTCGTCGTCGGCGGGCTGACGATGGACGCCGCCGGCCGGGAGTTGTTCGCGTGCTGCACGTGGGGCGACATCGTCGTCCGCGTGCCGGTCGAGAACCCGGAGAACAAGGTCGTGATTTCCGTCGGCAAGACGCCGCCGCCCAAGAAGGACATCAAGCCGAAGGGCGACCCGCCCAGCCCGCCGGACGGCCGCAAGGAGGACGCCCCGAAGTCGAAGACCCCGCCCAAGAAGGACGACGACGCGCCGCAGGCCCATCCATATGCCGCCGTCGTCCACCCCGAGGGGAAGCTTCTGTTCGTCAGTCTGTGGGCCGAGGCCGCCGTCGCCGTCGTGGACTTGGAGAAGAACGAAGTCGTCCGGCGCTTGCCGACCGCCCCGCACCCGACGGAGATGGTCGCCGACCCGCGCCGGCGCGCCCTGTACGTGGCCTGCGCCAACTCGACGCAGGTGAGCGTGCTGCACCTTGACACGTTCGAGCCGCTGCAAACCATCAACTGCGCCCTGCACCCGGCCGCCCCGAGCGGCAACACGCCGAACAGCTTGGCGCTGACGCCGGGCGGGATGCTCCTCGTCGCCAACGCGGACGCCAATAATTTGAGCGTCTTCAACGTCACCGACCCCAAGAAGGCGGCGCCGCTCGGGTTCATCCCCACGGGCTGGTACCCGACGAGCGTGCGCTACAGTGGGATCGACGGGAAGATTTACGTCGCCAACGGCAAAGGGCTTGTCTCCAAGGCCAACCGCGGCGGGCCGAACCCGACGATGCCGACCAAGAACCTGTTCGAGTACATCGGCAACATCCTGAGAGGGTGCGTGAGCGTCATCGACCTGCCGACGCCGGCCGAGATGGCCGCGTACAGCAAGACGGCCTACGCCTGCACGCCGTTGGGCAAGGACGGCGCCCCGGACAGCACGGGCGTCGCCGCCGACAACCCGATCCCCAAGAAGGTCGGCGACCCGTCTCCGATTAAGCACGTCATCTACATCATCAAGGAGAACCGCACCTACGACCAAGTCTTCGGCGACTTGCCGCAAGGCAACGGCGAGCCGGACTTGTGCCTGTTCCCGGCGGCGATCACGCCGAACCACCACAAGATCGTCTCGGAGTTCGTCCTGCTCGACAACCTCTACGTGGACGGCGAAGTGTCGGCCGACGGGCACGAGTGGTCGATGGGGGCCTACGCCACGGACTTCGTGGAGAAGGCGTGGCCGATGAGTTACCGCGGCTCGCCCAGGCAGCGGTTCACCTACCCGGCCGAGGGGGCGTTCGATTACATCGCCCGGCCGTCCGGCGGCTACATTTGGGACCGGGCCGCGGAGGCGAACATCACCTACCGCAGTTATGGGGAGTGGATCGGCAACGGCAAGAAGAACGCCGACGGCACGTTTGAAGACAGCCACGCGAAAGTGAAGGCGCTCGAAGGCCACTTCGACCCGAAGTTCCGCGGCTACGACCTCGACTACCGCGACGTGGACCGGGCCGCCCGCTTCATCGACGAGTTGAAGCGGTTCGAGAAGGCGGGCGAATTCCCGCAACTGACGATCCTGCGCCTGCCGAACGATCACACCATCGGCACGCGGGTCGGCAAGCCAACGCCGATGGCCATGGTCGCGGACAACGACCTCGCCCTCGGCCAAGTCGTGGAGGCCGTCAGCAAAAGCGCTTTCTGGAAGGACACGGCCATCTTCGTGATCGAGGACGACGCCCAGAACGGCCCGGACCACGTGGACGCCCACCGCGTCGTGTCGCTGGTGATCTCGCCGTACACGAAGCGGAAGCATGTGGACTCGACGATGTACTCCACGTCCAGTGTCCTGCGGCCCATGGAACT
>JAYUGD010001211.1:0-7634 GCA_043767785.1 Zavarzinella sp.
GGGTGACGCCTCTCGCCCAAGGGGTCGGGCTTCGAAGACTCGCCCTCATGCCTCTTTACTCGGGAGGCCCCTCCGGTCGCTAACGCTCCCGGCTCGCCTTCCTCACTGGCGCTTCGGCAATTTCAGCCCCGCAATTCGTCCAGCGCCGCCCCGATGTCGGCGGCCCGCATCAGCGACTCGCCGACGAGGACGGCCTTCACGCCGGCGGCTTCCAAGCACTTCATGTCGGCATTCGTCTTGATGCCGCTCTCGCTGACGACCACGCGGCCGGCCGGCACGTTGGCCAACAAGTCCAGCGTGTGGTCCAGTGAGGTGCGGAAGGTGCGCAGGTCGCGGTTGTTGATGCCGATCAGGACGGCCCCGGCGTCGAGCACGCGCGGCAGTTGGTCCGCGTCGTGCAGTTCCACCAACACATGCAGGCCCAAGGCTTCGGCTTGGCGGTGCAGGGTTTTCATCTCGTCGCCCGGCAGGATCTCGGCGATCAACAACACGGCGTCCGCCCCGGCGACGCGGGCTTCGAGCAGTTGGTACTCGTCGAGGATGAATTCCTTGCGCAGAACCGGGATGCCGACGGCTTCGCGGACGGCCGTCAGGTACGCCAAGTGGCCTTGGAAGAAGTGTTCGTCCGTCAGCACGCTGACGCACGCGGCCCCGTGCCGCTCGTAGGCGTGGGCGATGGACACCGGGTCGAAGTCGGCGCGGATGACGCCGGCCGACGGCGACGCCTTCTTGACCTCGGCGATCACTTGCAGGCCCGGCCGGCGCAGGGCGGCGGCGAAGTCGCGCACGGGCGGGGCGGCGGCCAGTCGGGCCTCCAACGTGGCGCGCGGGCGGGCGGCCTTGGCGGCGGCGATTTCCTCCCGCTTGCGGGCCACGATGGTGTCGAGGATGGCCAAGGAACCTCTCGGAAATGCGGCGGCTCGGGCGCGAATGCGGGGTCTTTTTCGCAAATGCTTTGATAGCATACACCGTGCGCCGGGCGTTTCCCAGAGGGGGGTTGGCCGCTGGACGGGGCGAATATCCTGACCGCCGGCTTGTCCGTCGCGGTCATCGGGGGGGCCGCCGCCCTGCTGTTGTACGCGCTCGCCCGGCGCCGTCGGCAGCGGCTCATTCCCCCTACGCACTTCCCGCGCGCCAAGTGGGACGGCGTCGCCGTCGCGTCGGCCTTCGTCCTGTTCGTCCTCACCGCCCACTTCGGGCAACTGCTGCTGTCGGCCGCCGGCTTCTACCACTGGGTCTACGGGCCGGACTTCCCATTGGAGGTCGGCATGGCCCCGACGGAGGCGGAGCGGGCCGCCGCCACCATCCGGTACTTCTGGGCGTCCGTCCTCTGCTTCCCGCTCCAACTGTTGGCGATCACCGCGTTCGCCGCCCGCCGCGGCGGCCCGAACCCGCTGGCCCCCGGCCCGGTCGCCCCCAACATCGTCAGCGGCTACCTCACGTGGCTGCTCGTCACGCCGGCGGCGTTCAGCGTGTTCGCCCTCGCCAACATCGTCCACACGTGGCTGACCCATCTGCCGCCGGACCGCCACCCGCTCACGCAAATGGGCCAGTGGACCGGCAATCTGGAGTGGACGCTCTTCCTGGTGCAGACAGTCGTCATCGCCCCGGTGCTGGAGGAGTTGGTGTTCCGCGGCCTGCTGTTGCCGTGGCTGTGCCAAAAGCGGCCCGCCGACCCGGCGTCGCCGTTCGTGGTTCTCCCGGGGCACCGCAGCCCGTTGGTGCTCGGGTTGGCCGCCGTCGTCGCGGTGCTGTTCCACGCGGAAGACGTGGCCAAGGCTGTCGAGGCCCGGGACTGGGGCACGATGGCCGCGCACCTGATCCCCGGGGCGTTTTTCCTCGCCCTCGTCCCGCTGTACCTGTTGCTGCCGCGCTACCGCCGCCTGCACCGGCACCTGCGGCTGCGCTCCCCCGATTTCACGCGCGGCATCCTCGCCAGTTCGGCGCTGTTCGCCGCCTTCCACGCCACCGTCTGGCCGTCCCCGGTGCCGCTGATGGTGTTGTCCGTCGGCATCGGCTACCTCTCCGTGCGGACGCAAAGCCTCGTCGGCCCGGTGGTCGTGCATTCGCTATTCAACGCCGTCTCGGCGACGCTGCTGCTCTTGGGCGGCCCGGCGTAATGCGTCACCGGGGAAGCTTGGGCAACCCGCCCGCACAAGCCTGACGCCCGCGCAACCAAATCTTTCGGCACAACCGTTAAAGTTTGACACCCCGGCCGCCGATGACTTTGCGGGACGCGCTCCGGCGCGCCGCTTGGCACACCACGGACGGAGGGCAGGCCCGGTGAACCGATTCACGAAGTTGTTGGCCGCGACGGGCGGCGTCATGATTGCCGCGGCGGCGGCGGCCCAAAGCCCCGTGGTGGGCGAACCCGTCCCCGGCATTCCGGGCGGCACCGTCGTCAGCGTCGGCCCGGGCGTCCCGGCCGCGCCGGGGGCGATCCCGGTCTTGAACGCCGTGCCCGTCCCCGGCCAATCCGCGTACACCACCGGCCCGATGCCCGGCCCGGCCGTGATGGGCGGGCCGGTCACGACGGCCCAACTGATGGCCCCGCCCTCGACCACCGGCCTCGTGCCGGGCGCCGTGCCGGGGACGTGGGTGCAAAGCCCGCTGGCCGCGTACGGCACGACCTGCTGCGGGCCGGTCGGGGCGCACGGCCCCATCGGGTACGAGACCTACGCCCGCGCCGGGGTGAGCGTGCCGTTCGGCAAGGGCCTGTTGGCGGAAACGATGAACCCGGGGGCCACCGGCGTCATCGGGTCGCGGTCGCTGTTCTTCAACACGAGCGGCACGGCCGCGTGGGTGGTGGACCCACACTTCACGGCGACTATCAACAACGCCGGGCCGGACCGCCTGGGCTTCCTGCAAGCCCGGCCGGGCGGCCGGGCCGTCGGGCCGGAAGAGATCGTCACCGTGCGCAAAGTCGTCCGGTACGCCGTCGGCCTGGGCTTCGGCCGCGACTGGTACGCGGAGGCCCCCGGCTTCGTCGGCGCCCAGTGGAACGCCTTCACCAGCTACGGCGTGGACGCCGGCGGCCGCTGGGGCACCGGCCACGTCGATTACAACCCCATCACCGAGCCGGACGGCTACCGCCGCTCCCGCGACGTGTTCGGCCAAGCCTACGTCGGGGCGCACATGACCTTCAACTTGCCGTGCGGCGGCTGGACGTTCGTGGCCGGCGGCCGGGCCGAACTGGCCTACACGTTCTCGGATTTGAGCCAGACCGGCGGCAGCTTCTGGGAAGTAAACCTGCTGGCCCAAGTGGGCGTGCGGTATTAAGAAGGCGCGGGCGAGAAGCCATATGGTGAGGGGAGCGTTTTCAGCGAGACGTGCGCATGAATCCCTTCGCGTGGCTTGCGGCCTTCGGC
This sequence comes from Zavarzinella sp., assembly GCA_043767785.1. Classification (GTDB taxonomy): domain Bacteria; phylum Planctomycetota; class Planctomycetia; order Gemmatales; family Gemmataceae; genus Zavarzinella. The sequence goes on from JAYUGD010001211.1 coordinate 3,369, forward strand.
CGCCGATTGATGGAACTGCCCCTGAAACTTCAGGGGCGACACGACGCGGTCGCCGTCCGGGTCATTGTGGAGATACTCCCTGACCCCGCCGTCCAAGCGGCGGTCGCAGAATGGTCATTGACGTTAGACGCGAGTCCGCAAGTATCCAAAGGGCTTGCCCGGGCGTTTTTGGGCATCTTAAAGCGATATTTGCAAACTGAGGTGAGAGCCGGGCACATCCGCGTCCGGCAGGAATCGCAGGTTTTGCGACTGTCCATGCCGCCGCCCGGAACGCTGTTCAAAATCGCCGTCGAAAGACGTGTCGGCTATTTCGCCATTAATCAGGTCCGGTTTACCTTGGCAGGTATTCTTCGGCCCGATCCGCTTCATCCGGCTTCAGCCAGTCGCGGATGACTTCCTCGAACGAGATTGTCTTCGCGCCGGCCAAAATCATTTTGACGCGCCGCTGAATCTCCGGATCCTCGTCCGCCAACGGGACCATTTTCCCCGGCCCAATCGGGAACGGGAGTAGCTTCGAGATCAAATACCGCACCGATTCTCGGTCATTCGGGTCGGTAATGGGCAACGACTCGTCCGAGTCGTCCATCAGTTCTTGGGCGAACGCATAAAGGGCATCCCGCTTCTGCGGCGCCGTCAGTTGACGGAAGGCCTCCACCACGGAACCAGTCGTTACGGCCATGACGCTCTCCTCCAACCCAAGGGCCATGCCCCCATTCTAACGCCCGCCGTCGTTATTCCAACACGATCCCCTTCGCCTTGACGCTGCGCTGCACCTGGTCGAGTTCTTTGGTCTTCTTCTCAGCCTTGAGGAAGTCGATCCCCTCGGTCACGGTCTTCACGTAGAACTTGCTGATCTCGTCGCCGCGCTTGGCCGCCGTCTTGGCGGCCAGTTCGACGTACAGGGCGGCCAGCGCGTCCTTGCCGGCCTTGGAGTTGGCGGCCGCTTCTTTCATCGCGTCGAGCATCCGCGGGACGTAGCGGCCCTCGTCCGGGAACTTCTTGATCGAGTCGCTCAGGCCCTTGGCCGTGTACGTCCAGATGGCCGTCTGCTTGGCGCCGGCCTCGGCGGTGGCGTCTTCCTTTTGGAACTCGGCCCACTTGAGCCGGCACTCGCACACCAAGTCGGGGCGGACGGCCTTCTCGTACATCTGGGCCAGCCTCTCGTAGAAGGCGTTGCGGAACTGCCGGTTGTCGCCGATCACGCCCAAAAAGTCGGGGACGATCTTCCACGAGAAGTCCGGGTACTTCTGGAAAATGATGACCAACTTGTTGACGTAGGCGCGGATCTGCTCCTTTTCGTCCTTGCCGATGTCCCCGTCCTTGGCCATGCGGGCCAGTTCGAGCCACGCCTCCTCGTTGAGGGGCGACAACTTCAGGACGCCGTCGAGGTACTTCAGCCGGGCCTTCTTGTCGAAGGCGTTCTTCTCGGCCAAGTCCGGGTAGAACTCCATCGCCAGCTCGGCCTGCCGCTTGCCGACGCGGTCGGTGGCGGCCGCGGACAGCCGGCGCTCCATGTCGCGGTCGAGGATTTCCACGCCGGTCTGCGGCTCGATCAGGTGGCCGGTGTAGTAGTGGTCCCCCAAGTAGCGGCCGTGCGATTCGAGGGTGAACTGCACGGTCGTCGCGGTGGCGGCCTTCACCTCCACCCACATCACCCAGGCGTGCAGCCCTTGGAACTGCGACTCGCCGCCGACGTAGGCGGCCGGGACGGCCATGCTCTTGCCGACGCGGGCCGCGAAGTCCGCCTGCATGGCGCACACGCCGCCGTACTTGTGGATGTCCGCGAGCGTGTAGTCGTGGTCGTTCAGCTTGCACACTTGGCTCTGCGTCTTCAGCATCTCCACGTCGTACTTCACCTCGGTCTCGTACACCTTGCCGATCATCGGCCGCTTGGCCAAGTAGTCCTTCACCGCCCACTCGCGCTCGGTGTCGGGCGTGCGGTGGTCCACGACGTAGACGAGGAACTCCCACGGCAGCACTTGCAGGCGGTTGAACGGCTCCTTGCCCTGCACGGCCTTGGCGTGGTCGATGTGGTAGCGGAACTCGTCCACGGCCGTGCGGCCCATGTATTTTTCCGGCAGCTTGCTCTTGGTGCGGACTTGGTGGCCGCGGTAGTCGTACACGCCGCGCGGGTTGTCCCACACCACGCTGACGGCGATGGCCAAGTTCGGGTACTTGGCGACGGCCGCCTGGTCGGCCTTCCACAACTCGCGGAAGATCGACATGACCTTCGGCAAGTCGTCCTTGCCCATCTTGACGGCGGTGAAGAACTCTTCCTTGATCTCGACGCGGGCCTTGTCATTCAGCCAGCCCATGAGGGCCGAGTGGTCTTCCCCGAAGCCGTCCTTGATGTGGGCCTCGTTCTGGGCCTGGAACGCTTTCGCCGCCGCCGCCCGCACGGTCTTGTACTGCGTCTTCTCGAAGAGCTTCCCGGCCTTTTGCAGGTCGGTGATCTCTTGCAACGGCGACGGCTCGTCGTCGCCGCGGGACAGGCCGCAAACGGCCACGAACAGGCCGGCCGCGAGGAGGAGAGTGCGCATCGGGAGAGGTCTCACGGGAAGAGGGCGAGCAACGGGGTTGGATACAGTCTACCGGACGGCAGTCAGGCGTGACAAGGTGACAAGGTGACAAGGTGACAAGGTGACAAAATTCATGTCGCTTCCATTATGGTGTGCCGCGTGAGCAGGCGTGACGGCCGGTTTTAATCACCTTGTCACCTTGTCACCTTGTCACCCGGTCATCCGCAGTCACTCTTCCGCGTCCGCTTCCGCCGGGCGGTACTTCGCCATCAGCTTCCGCAATGTCGCTCGCGCCAAGCCCAGACGGCGGGCGGCGGCGACGCGGTTGTTTCCTGTTTGTTGCAGGGCCTCGTCCAAGAGGGCCGGCTCGACGAGTTGAAGCAAGCGGTCGTACATCTCGGTCGGCTCGCCCGGCTGTTGGGCCTGCTCGCGCACCCAGTCGCGCACGAGGCCGCCGAGGCGTTGGCCGAGCGTCTCGGCCCCGGTGACGGAGACGGGCGGGGGGAAGTGGTCCGGCAACAGCGGGCCGCCGCGGGAGAGGATGGCGGCGTGTTCGACGGCGTTCCGCAACTCGCGGACGTTGCCCGGCCACGTCCGGCCACGCAGGTGGGCGGCGGTCGCCTCGGGGATCGCGGCGTTCGCCCCGTACTTGCGGACGAAGTGGGCCACCAGCGAGTCGATGTCCTCGGCCCGGTCGCGCAAGGCAGGGAGGCGCACTTCAAAGACGTTGAGCCGGAAGTACAAGTCGTGCCGGAACTGGCCGGCGTTCACCTGCCGCAGCAGGTCGGCGTTGGTGGCTGCCAGCACGCGGACGTTGATCTTCTCCGGCGCTCCGCCGCCGACGGGCAACACCTCCTGGTGTTCCAGCACGCGCAGCAATTTCGCCTGCACCGGCAACGGGATGTCGGCCAGTTCGTCCAGGAACACGGTGCCGCCGTTGGCCAGCGACAGCAGGCCGGGCTTGGCCGCCGCCGCCCCGGTGAACGACCCTTTGACGTGCCCGAACAATTCGCTCTCGACCAAGTTGGCGTTCAGGGCCGCGACGTGGACCGGCAGGAACGGCGCCCCGCGCCGCGGCGAGTGCCGGTGGACGGCCCGCGCGACGAGTTCCTTGCCGGTGCCGGACTCGCCGGTAATCAGCACGCTGGCGTCGGTCGGCGCCACCAAGGCGATGCGCTTGAAGACGGCCTGCATGGCGAGGCCGCGGCCGACCATCTCTTCGTCGGGTTCCACGGCGGGCGCTGGGGCCGGCGCGGAACCCGGCCGGCTGGCCAAGGCGCGGCTCACGACGGCCTGAATCTGGGCGAGGTCGAACGGCTTGGCGACGTAATCGAACGCCCCGCCTTCCACCGCCCGCACGGCCGTTGAGAGGTTCCCGTGGGCGGTGATGACAATGACCGGCGCGTCGTGCGTCAACTCGCGGAGTTTGCCGAGCGCGGTCAGCCCGTCCATCCCCGGCAGCCGCACGTCGAGGATCACCACGTCCGGCTTCAGCGCCGGCGCCTGGGCGACCGCCGACTCGGCCGACGCCGCCACGCCGACGCGGAACCCCTGCCGCTCGAACGCCCGGCGCAGCGACCACGAGATGGCCTCTTCGTCGTCCACGATCAGGATGCCGGGCATTGCGTTCTCCAAATCGAACTTCGTTTAGCCGCGACGCGACGCTTCGGAGTGGAGCGCGGGCTGGCCGCATGAAGTCGCCGGCCGAACGGGGAGCGTTTTTACGCGGGAAGCCCGCGCTCCACTC
>JAYUGD010001212.1:0-2726 GCA_043767785.1 Zavarzinella sp.
GCCGACCTGACCGCCCGCCTCGCCGCCGTGGAGGCCCGAATCGCCGCCGCGTGCGTCCGGGCCAACCGCCCGCGGGAATCCGTCCGGCTGGTGGCCGTCACCAAGACGGTGTCCCCCCGCGTCGCCGGGTTGCTGCCGGCATTGGGCGTGGCCGACTTGGGTGAGAGCCGGCCGCAGGAGTTACGCCGCAAGGCGGCCGCGGTCCCCGGCGTGTCCTGGCACATGATCGGGCACTTGCAGCGGAACAAGGTCGAGGAGACGCTGCCGTTGGCGGGCCTGATTCACAGCGTCGATTCGCCGCGTCTGTTGGACGCGGTCGCGGCCGCCGCGAGGAAGTTGAACGTGCGACCGCGGATCTTGTTGCAAGTGAACGCCAGCCGCGAAGAGCAGAAGCACGGCTTCGCGTTCGACGAAGTCCCGGCGTTGCGGGCGGCCGTGTCGGCGTTCCCCGGCGAAGTCGTCGGCCTGATGGGCATGGCCGCCGACGCCGACGACCCGGAAGCGGCCCGGCCGGCGTTCCGCGAGCTGCGAGAACTGCGGGACCGGCTTCGCCAAGAATGGGGCGTGGACCTGCCCGAGTTGTCGATGGGCATGTCCGGCGACTTTGAGGTGGCCGTCGAAGAAGGCAGCACGCTGGTGCGCGTCGGGTCCACGCTGTTCGCGGGGCTGGAGGCCGAGTGACGACATTCTGACGGCGTGGGGCGTGTCTCTTTCCAGGCCCTTCCGGGCCTGGCGACAACCGAGCGCCCCGTTGGGGCTAAAAACCAAAACCACCCGGCGGCTGACGCCGCTCGGCTCACTTGGTTTTCATTGGGATTCGGTCAGTCACTTCCCCACCAACTTCTTCAAGTCGGCGGCGAACTGCGTCGCGGCGATGCGGTCGCGGCCCGTCACCGGGTCTTTGGCCCCTTCTTTCACAATCACGCGGACGGGGATGGCGTCCTTGGGCAGGTTGCTCTTGTCCCCGGTCTTGGCGAGGTTGGCGAGGATCTCGACCGACTTGTAGCCGAAGTTGTACGGGTCTTGCACCACGGTCCCGTAAATGTCGCCGGTCGCGATGGCGTCCAGCGTCGCCGCGTCCTCGTCGAAGCCGACGATCTTCACCTTGCCCGTCAGCTTCTTGGACTTCACGGCCTCCAGAATCGCCGGCGGGTTGTAGGCGTACAGGCCGACCATGCAAATGTCCTGGGCGCCGGCCATCTTCTCCAAGGCGTCCTTGGCGTTGTCCAACGAGTCGGCCGGCTTGCCGCCGTCCGTGTACGGCTCGCCCTTCAACAGCGTGTAGGCGCCGTACTTCGGCCCCTTGGCGTCCTTCTGCCCGGCCAGTTCGTCCACCACGCCGTGGAAGCGCTGTTGGGCGTTCAGGGAAGTCTGGTTGCCGACGAAGATGGCGATGGTCCCGCCCTGCGGCATCACTTCCTTCACCAGGCGGCCGGCGGCCTTGCCGGCGTCGTAGTTGTCCGTGCCGATGTAGCACAGCCGGCCGGTGTCTTCGGCGTCATTGTCCATCGTGATGAGGTTGACTTGCTGGCCGACGCGCTTCAGGTCCGGGGTCTGCTCCTCGGGGTTGATGACGCTGACCGCGATCCCGCTCACGCCTTGGCGGACGAGTTCGTTGACGATGTCGCGCTGGAGGCCGGCCTCGTTCTTCTCCGGCATCTTGAAGATGACTTCCACGCCGAACTTCTCGCCGGCGTCCTTGGCCCCCTTCTCGCAGATGGACCAGAACTCGGCCGGCATGTTGGTCACGACGGCGACCTTCACCTTGCCGGTGCTCTTGGTGCAGGACGTGCCGAGCGCGCCGAGGAGGGCGGCGGGCGTGAGGAGGAAGAATCGACGGGTGAATTTCATGGCGGAACCCGGGAGAGTTGGCGGAACAGGCGGACCTGCCCACACAATATCCCGTTTCCGGCGGGCGGCAAGCGTCAGCGCCCCTTCATGAAGTCGCGGCGGTCGGCGTTCTCGGCGGCTTCTTTCAGCCACGGCTCCACGTGTTGCAGGGCCTCCGGGTCGTAGCCGGCCTTCTTCAGGTAGCCGCGGCTCAGGACCGCCGGGTCCGGCCCGGCCGATTGGCGGGCGCGGCGGTCGCCGGCGGGGCGGCGGCCCATCAGCCCCTGCTCGGCGAGGCGCGTCTGGTCCGGGTCCATGCGGCCGCCGACCACGTCGCTGTGCAGGCCCGGGTCCGGCGGCAAGTCTTCCGCTCGCGGGGCGTCAGCGTGCGCGCGGGCGGCCATCTTGCCGAGTTCGGCCGCCAACAGCGCCGCGAGGTCGTCGTCCGTCTCGCAACGGTTGACCAAGCCTTCGCTGACGACGATCTGGCCGTCGCTCTTGGAGAACAGCAACAACTCGGGGACGCCGGCCGTGACGAACACCGGCCGCTTGGCCAAATCGGCCGAGTTGGCCGCCGCCACCTTGCCCCCGACGGCATCCACGCGCGTCGCCGCCTTCGCGGAGGCCGCCGGCGTCTTCGTCAGGTCCGGCCCGCGCTCTTCGCGGCGCGAAATCGCGTCCCACGGCATCTCGGTCGTGCCGTCCGGGGCCACGCACCCGGCAAGGCCGGCCGCGAGCAAACAGACGCCGGGGATGAACAGCTTCGCCATGGGGGAACCCTCGCCGAGAATTGGTCCCCCATAGCGTGGCGCGGAATTGGGTGCAAGGCGAACGTGGGAGGCGGGCTGGCGGAATGGGAAAGCCGTAAAGGCAACCTAACCCCCCGGCCCCCTTCC
>JAYUGD010001213.1:0-7629 GCA_043767785.1 Zavarzinella sp.
ATCGGCGTGCCGACCGGCCTTCCGGTCGGCGGCAACGGCGTGCCGGCGGCGGGCATGGTGGCCCGCGGCGGCATGACCATCGGCGTCTTGAGGTCTTGGGCCGCGAGGCCCCCGGCGCCGAGCAGCCCGGCAATCAACGTGGCGGCCACCCGCCGTCGTGGACAATCCATCGTCCCCTCCTCGAATCCGTTCGCGTGTCACCGTCGCTGTTACCGCGGCCCCCGCGTGGCCCCGGACGTGCCGCCCGTGCCGAAGTTTCCGCCGCCGGAGCCGAAGCCGCCGCGGAGGTTCTGGTTGCCGTACCCGCCGACCGACGTGATGTTCGGGCGGTTGTTGCCTTGGGCCATGCCCCCCAGCCCGCCGCCGGTCGCGGTCCCGGTCGTCGTCCCGCCGTTGATGTTCTGGAAGAACCCGCCGGTGTTCAGGAACCGGGCCCGCGTGCCGACCGTGATCCCTTGCGAGAGCGGGTCGTCCGCGCCGGCGCCGTTCTGGCCGCCGGTCACTTGTTGCTGCAAGCCCTGCAGCGACGCGGCGAAGGCCTGTTGCGGGCGGACGATGCCGTAGTAGTTCTGGGCCGCCGAGTTGCCGCCGCGCGTGATGTTCAAGTACGGGCTGAACGACGGCGACCCCTGCGAGTTGCCGATGCCGCCGCCCAAGCCGGGGCTGAAGCCGCCGCCGAGGCCGCCGGGCGTGCCCAGACTCGCGCCCGGCCCGCCGAGGCCGGGTCGGGAGAATTGGGCGTGGGCCGCGGCCCCGAACAGCAGCATCCCGAGCGTAGTGAAGAGCAATCTCGTCATGGCGTCTCCTCCGGGTCAGCGGCCGCCGCCGACGATGTTCGGGTTCTTCAGCGTCTGGATCGCCGTCTGGCCGAGCAGCGACACGCCGAAGACCCGCTCGATCGGCGACAGGAACATGGCCAGCCAGTTGTCCGTCTCGATCAGCGGGTTGGCCCGCACGTACAGCCGGTCGCCGGGCATCAACTGGTAGTTCGTCCCCGTGTTCGCCGACCGCGTGATGCCGAGCCAATCCACCTTCAGGATCATCTCGCGGCAGTCGGCCGCCGGCGTCGGCCGGGCCACCCACATGTGGTACTGGCTGCTCACCGGCGACAGGCCGAACAACTGGGACACGGCGTCCAGCACGGTGTCGTTCCCGGTGATCGGCAGGCGGGCGACCTGTTGGCCCCGCCCCCCCCCATCATAAATCACGTAGAAGATTTTGCTATTGTAAGCCGCCACATCGACGGAAATTTCCGGGGCGACCAGCGCCCGCGCCAAGTGCCGTTCGACGGTCGCCTTCGCCTGCGTCAGCGTCTGCCCGACGAGCCGCACGCTGCCGTACGTGCCGAGGCCCACGGTGCCGTCCGGCCGTACGAGGTACTCGCCGCGGATCTGCGACAGCGACCGCGACAACAATAGCGACACTTGGGCTTTCGGCGACTTCACGTTGGCCGCGAGCGCCTGCTTCTCGACGGCGTCGCGGACTTCCGTGACCGTCAGCCCGCTCACCTTGAGGACGCCGCCGAACGTCGTGCCGAGGTTGATGCGGCCGTCCGGGCCGACCAAGACCTCGACGGCGAACGGCTCCGTCTGGGCCGGGTAGGTGATTTGCACGAACAGGGCGTCCTGCGCCTCGACTTTGTAGTCCGGCGTCGGGGCCACGCGCAGCAACTCGATCCGCAGGATGTCCGGCGGCTCGACGACATACTCGGGCATGGAGACTTTTTGCAGTTCCCGCGGCAGCGCCTGGTCGAACCGCGGGTCGGCGAAGACCATTTCGTTCGGCTTGTTGGCGGGGTGCGTGTACGGCGCCGGCGGCATGGGCGCCGGCGGCGTCAGACACCCGGCATTGAGCAGGCACCAACCCGCGACGGCGAAAACGCCCCCCCGGGCCGCGCGACAAGGCGTGGCGTGCATGAACCGACTCCCCCGATGGACAACGAGCCGCGGCCCCGCGCCATTTCCCCCGGCGCGCGACCGTTCGCCGCCGAGCAATACCCGGCGGGGGGAAAAACACAAGGGGAATTGTTGACGTCACGGCTGTCAGGTCTTTCCAAAACCCCGCCCCGGTCGAACCGCCCTTGCACCTGATCTCCGTTCCATCTATACTCCGGCTTTGTTATTCGACGCCACGACTGGGCGACTTCTCCGCGGCATCGCCTTCGCCTGCCGTGGCTCTGTGATCGGCAGAGATGTCCCATTCTTCCGCCCTTCTCTACCTAGCCGAGGAGGACGCCAATGCGACTCGTGAACCGTGAATGGTGCGTCGGTGGCCTTTTGGTCGGAGTCGCCTGCACGGGCTGTCACCTGTTCGCGGAGAAGGGGCTGCCCCCGTTTCCTCAAATCATTGGCGCCGAGGTCGAGGCCGCGAGAGGGGGCGCTGGCGCGACCGGAGGGCAACGGGACGTGACGGCGACAAGCGGCGCCGAGCCACCCGCCACCGGGGCGGATGTCCCGGCACACTCCGAAGCCGCCGTCCGGGCGGCCGTCGGGAAGGCGCACGCGGTGTTGTGGAAGGGGGTCGAGGGACACACGGAACACCGGAGTTGCTTCACCTGCCACACCCACGGCGTCCCGATGTTGGCATTCGCCACCGCCAGGGATCGGGGGTTCGCCGTCCCCGAAAAGGATTTCGCCGACCTGATCGAATTCTCCACGGCCTACTTCGAATCGTACCGCGAGCGTTTCCTCCGCGGTCGCGGCCCCGGTCCCCTCTCGTTGGGCGGGGCGACCGATACGACCGGGTGGGGCCTGTTCGCGCTCGAAGTCGCCGGGAAGGAGCCGGACGCGACCACGGCGGCGGCGGTCGAGTACACCCTCCAGCGAGATCAGGGCCGCGACTACTGGACAACCTGGGGGCCGTCCCGGCCACCGGCCGAGGGCAGTGACTTCATGCCCACCGCCTTGGCGATCCGCGGACTCCGGGCGTTCGGCCTTCCCGAGCACCAAGAGCGAATTGCCAAGCGGGTGGCCGCGGCCCGGGCGTGGCTCCTGCGGACCCCGGCCCAGGACACGGAGGACCGGGTTTTCCGCTTGCTCGGGCTTCAGGCCGCCGGGGCGCCGCCCGAGGACATCCGCCGGGCGGTCGCGGACCTTGCCCGCACCCAACGGGCAGACGGCGGGTGGGGGCAGACGGACGCGATGGCGAGCGACGCCTATGCGACGGGGTCGGCGTTGGTCGCGCTTCAGATGGGCGGGGACATGCCCGTCACCGATCCGGCCTATCAGCGCGGCGTGGCGTACTTGATGCGGACTCAACTCGACGACGGGTCTTGGCGGGTCCGGTCGCACAGTTTTCCAGTCCAGCCGTACTACGAGAGTGGGTTTCCGCACGGGCGGGACCAGTTCATCTCGTGTGCGGCGACCGCGTGGGCGGCCACCGCACTGGCTCTGGCCTGTCCCGAAGAGGGCACGCACGGCCCGGCGACTCAGGCCGGCTTGAGGGCACGCCACACGAGATAGCGCATCGCCCCGGTTCGGTACGCCAGCCAGATGCGGCCGACGGTCAGGAGAAACACCCGGTTCCGGCTCGCGGCGCTGAGGAGGTAGGCCCGGGATTGCTGATCGGCGAACACCATGCCCACGGCCCGGCGCGCACAGATGCCCCACGTCTTGCGAACCTGTCGGCTGACGTCCAGGACCCCCTCGACCGTGAACCCGGCCGCGGTGAGGAGGGTCCGGTAATCGGCCTCGGAGCCCATCGCCGGGAGGCGGCCTTCGCGGCAGATCGGTTCCAACAGGTGCCGCTCCTGCCAGCGCCGGGCCGGGTCGGCCGCGGTCCAGGCGCACACCGCGAATCGCCCGCCCGGGCGGAGGACGCGGAACGCTTCGGTGAACGCCCGCCCCTTGTCCTCCATGTGTTCGGTACTCTCGATGGCGTACGCGGCGTCGAAGACCGCGTCCGGCAGGCCGTTGGCGAGCCAGTCGCGGAGGAGGTAGCAGGGGTTGTCGCCCGGGGTGGCGGCGACCGCGTAGTGGAACTGCGCCGGCGTGATGGTCAGCCCGGTGATTCGCGCCCCGTGCCGGGCGGCCAATTGGCGGGCCGTCGCCCCGTACCCGCAGCCGATGTCCACGGCCGTGCAACCGTGGCCAACGCGGGACTCTGCGGCGACCAATTCGACGAGCTGCTCCACCGCTTCGGTCGGCGTCTCGCGGCCCGTTCGCCAAAGCCCGTGATGGACGTGTTCGCCCCAGACCGCGCGGTAGATTCGGTCGAGTTCCTCGTAGTGGTCGGCGACCTCTTCCGGCAGGATCGGGCGCGACGAACGGATCATGAAGGGCCTTTCGCGTCTGGAAGCGCGGCGTCCAAGTGATATACGCGGTCGTCCGGCCCGGTGACGACGTGCCGATGATTACCGGCCGGCCTCTTTCCCCGCCGCCCCCGAGCCGACGAGACCGTCACGCCGTCACTTCCGCCGCCCGCGGATCGACACCGTCACCGGCACGTCGTCCTTCGTCTTTTTGGCCGCTTCGGTCATTCCGAACTCCGTTTGGCGGACGGTCATCGTCGCGTCGAACGACACCTCCTCGGGGGTGACGGTGATGCGGGCGGGGAACGCGACCGGCCGTTGGACGCCGTGCAGGCTGAGTTTGCCCGACACCTGATACCGCCCGGCTTCGCCCGACGGCTTGACGCCGTCCAGCACGAATTCAGACGTCGGATAGTGAGCCACGTCGAAGAAGTCCTCGGCTTTCAGGTGCCTGGTGAGCAGGCCGATCTTCGTGGTCGTCGAGGCCATGTCGACGGCCACACGGATCTTCATGTCCTTCGGGTCGTCGCTCGGCACCTCCCACGTGCCGTCGAACGCTTCAAAATGGCCGGAATGGGACACGAGCGCCGTCGAGCCGGTGAACCCGATGTCCGTGTTCGCCGGGGAGATGAGAATCATCCCGGGTCGTGCCGGCGCCACGTTTTGCGTCGTGGCCGGCGGACGGGGCGGTTTGACTCCCCCGGTCGAACCGAGATGACAGCCGACCGTGGCGAGGGCCAGCGGCGCCAACCAGTGCCAGGATTTCACGAACGGTCCTCCGCGGGCGTGGGTTCATTCCGTCAGCGTTTCGGCAAGTACTCGTCGGTGGCCGCTTTCACATCGGCGAGGTCGGCGTTGACCCCCGTCCACGCCTTCTTCACGGTGTACTCTTGGTACAACAGGACAGTATTCGAGGCGGTCGCGTCGATCTTGTAGGCTTTGAGTTGCTTCTCTTTCCGCGCCGGGTCGGGGCGACAGAGCATGACGGTCCGCAGCGCGGCGTCTTTCGCCAACGTGCGGAGTTGCTCTTCCGCTCCCTCCACGACGACCAGCATGACCTTCAATTTTCCCAGGCGATGGGCCGCGGCAAGCTGTTCCAACGGCTTGGCCAGTTTCTCGGCGGCGTCCACGTCCTTGGCGAACACCAACAGCGCCGGCGCGTCAAGGTAGGTGCAGACCGGGCACGTGTTCGTACCGGCGTGCGGCCCCGCCACGTGGATCGGCTCCCAAGCCGACACCTCGTCGCCGGGGCGGAGTCCGGAAGTCGGCTCGCCGGCCAACGCGGCGGATACGGCGACGAAGCCCCAGAGTCCGACGGTCATTCGCATCGAACGCCCTCTTGTGGAAGAGGGTCTGCGTAACGAACAATACGGTTCAACACAACCCCAAGCGGACTGTTCTTGGTCGTCCGCGTTCGGCCCGAATTGTGAAGCTCCGCCGGCCGGCCCGTTGACATCACGGCAGACGTGGTGAACTCGGGATAGAATCACTTCCAACCGTCCTCAGCGATGAGAACTGACTTTCGCATGACAATCTGGAAAGCCTTCGGCGTCATCGGCGGCTGTACCCTGCTTGTTGGGGCCATCGGTTTGGGCGTTGGGTACGGGTTGGGCACGTTCGTCCCCAGCTACTACCGGAATGTCTTCCGAAAGGGAGGGGAACCGGGCTTCGACCCGGTCAGCGTTGGACTCGGCCAAGGGATGACCCAAGGCATCGCCGGGGGAGTCGTCGTCGGGCTGGCGTTGGTCGCGATTCTGAGTTGGCGAGACGGCTGGGTTCAGTCGAAGGACAACCAAATCGCGCCGCGGTCGGTTCTCCGGCGACGGCTTCTGATCGCTGGGGCGCTCGTCGCCTTCCTCTTCTGCCTCAGTTGTGGCGTCCTCGGCGGGATCTTCAAAGGCGAGCAAAATGTTTATCAGCGGTCCTGTGAGGAGCAGCGTGACGCCATCAAGCCAGTTCTCGCGTCGGACCCGACGTTCGCCGAAGTTTCCATTGACGATGATTACTGGGATGCAGATTCGGTAATACTCACCGGAAGCGTTCGGACATCAGCCGACTTCACACGGCTGCGAGAACGAATGACGGAGGTGATTGGGAAGAAGCGGGCCGAGTACGCCGTTAGTTTTGTTCAGGTTCTTAAAGATGATGTGACACCAAGACGAGATCGTTGAAATCTTCTGCGGGCGGTCTTGGGCGAACGACTTGAACTCTTATTCGTCGGCGGGGTAGGAGTCCCGCTTTTAAGCGGTCCTGGCCGGCCACCCAGAAGAGACCGGCGAACCGAGTCTTCGAGGGTTCGCCGCCTCACGCGGCGTTACTGACCTAACGAGCCGCGGGGTTGATCCCCGCGGGAGGACATCCTCCCGCGGGGATCAACCCCGCGGCTCGTTGCGTTGCGGCTATTTCCCTTGTGGGCGAACCTCGAAGACGCGGTTCGCGGCGTGTTTACTCGGCGGGTTCGTCCCGTCGCTCACGCTCCTGGCTCGCCTTCCTCGCTGGCGCGTCGGAATTCATTGCCCGCACGGGAAATGCTCTGTGCAGTACGAGGCGTCGCACGCCGCGCAAAAGCCCTCCGCCCACGTCGCATTCAGCCGGCAAATCGCCGGCAGGTCGCCGGCCGCGAACGCCTCCCGCAAGGCCGCGCGGGTCGCCGGGTCGGTCTCGGCTCGGGCCGGGGCGGCAAACGGGCCGGCGTACGTGAGGCCCGACCCGGCGATGGCGAACGTCTGCGCGGGGCGGCCGCAGCGGTCACAGGGGATCACGACGCGGGCCATGCGCTCGGCGAGCAGGTCCGCCGGGCGGTAGTCTTCTTCGGATAGCTTCTTCCGCAGGTCCGCCCAGAACGGGCCGGAGCGGGATTCCGCGTAGTCCGCGGTCGCCGCGGCCGAGTCGAAGGGCTGGTCCCCGATTCCGCCGGCGACGGTCCGCTCAAACACGCGGATCGCGTCGGGTTCAAAAGTCACCTCGATTGTCCGCTCGTCCCAGCCTTCTCCGTACCGGCCCCGAAATGTCCGCGTGTTGTCAACGAGCAGGTGCGCCGCCGCCACGTCGTCATGCGGGGCCGGGGTCACGCCGATCACCGGGTCTGTTTGGTGGCGGAAGTGTCGCAGGGGCGGCAAGAGTCGCCGCAAGATCGGCCACGCGCGGAGGGAGGCGAACACGCGGCCGGTCCCCTCGGCCCGCTCCATGCCGGCGGTCCAGCCGAAGCCGCGGTCTTCGCAAAACCCGGCGCCCCGGTCGAGTTGCTTCAAGACGCCGGCAATGGAGACAAGCTCGGCTCGCAACCGCCGGCGGTCGTCGGCCGTTAAGTCGGGGAGGCCAAGAATTCGGCTCAGGGGGTCGTCCACGGAGACGTCATCCGTTGGTGAGTCCAAGCCCGG
>JAYUGD010001214.1:0-1006 GCA_043767785.1 Zavarzinella sp.
GCAGCAATTAGCCCCGGGTCGCCGCTTTGGGCGCCCCCGGGGCTAATTGCTGCGACCCCATCCGGGGTCGAATACCAATACGCAGGAAGTACCGTGAAGCCGTCGGTTACAGGACGAACAAAAAAATCGGCCCGCCGGAGTTTGCCCCGGCGGGCCGCGAAAAGCGATTCACCATCTCTCAATTACGGCCTGTGCGAGTTCACCACTTGTCGGGCGCGGCCTTGGATCCGCTCCAGGATCGCGTCGATGCTCTTGGCGGCCGGGCGGCCTTGGGCTTCGAGGTCGGCGCCCTTGGCGAAGGCGGCGTTGGCTTCCGCCAGTTTGCCTTGGCCGTACAGGGACAGGCCGAGCAGGTAGTGGTAGCGGGCGTCGTCGCTGAAGATGGCGATCGTCTTGCCGATGCTGACCTCGGCCTCGGAGTAGCG
The DNA here is from genome assembly GCA_043767785.1 of Zavarzinella sp. Lineage (GTDB taxonomy): Bacteria > Planctomycetota > Planctomycetia > Gemmatales > Gemmataceae > Zavarzinella. Next base: position 426 of record JAYUGD010001214.1, read on the forward strand.
GCCGGCGTAGTAGAGCCGGACACCGTCCGAGAAGAAGCGGTCGGCCATCGCGGCCGGGTCCGGTTTGATGGCCGGGCCGCCGGCCGCCGCTTGGGCCTTGATGGCCATTGACAACTCCCGAACGGCCCCGAGGTCGCGGTTGAGGCTGTCGTTCTCGGTCTTCAACTTGGCGATTTGGCCGCCGAGTTGCTCCTTCGTGACCGCGAGGTCGGCCATCGTCTTGTCCAATTGCTTCACGGCCTGATCGGCCTTGGCAGTGGCGGCCGTCGTCTTGGCCGACAGGTCGGCGACATCCTTCATCGCCTTATCGTTGGCCGTCTTGGCGGCGGCCAAGTCGGCGGCGGCCTTCTTCGCCTCCTCCGCGGCGGCGACGGCCAATTTCTCGGTGTCCTGTTGTTTCGCCGTCAGCGTGTCGAGGTCTTTCTTGGCCTTGGTGGCCACGTCCCGCGTCTTCACCAACTCGTCCCGCAGGGCGGCGGTGGCGTCCGTGGTGCCGGCCTTGAGGGCGTCGTCCAACCCCTTTAGGAGGGCGGCCGCGTCGGAGTTGGCCGGGACGAACTTGGCTTTCACCAACTTGTCCC